>NZ_JBIVHR010000057.1:0-41236 GCF_044749305.1 Pseudomonas sp. NPDC089534
CTACCTTCAGTCCTTACCGGGGTCAACCTCCACGCGGCAAAAGAGCACTTGAAGACGTCGGTTTTTCAGGGTTGCGGAGGTTAACCCCTCAACGCTCGGAATGCAAAGCCTCTGATCGAAAACCGCTGGTCGGGGCATCACGCGGCGACTATCATGCGCGCCTTCGAATTCAGCCTAAACAAGGCCAGAACCCATGCTAGTACTGGGATTGGAAACGTCCTGCGACGAAACCGGCGTCGCGCTCTACGACAGTGAACGCGGCCTCTTGGCCGACGCGCTGTTCAGCCAGATCGACCTGCACCGCGTCTACGGCGGCGTGGTGCCGGAGCTGGCTTCCCGCGATCACGTCAAGCGCATGCTGCCGCTGATCCGCCAGGTGCTGGCCGAGGCCGGCTGCGTGCCGACCGAGATCGACGCGATCGCCTACACCGCAGGCCCCGGCCTGGTCGGTGCCCTGCTGGTGGGCGCTTCCTGCGCCCAGGCGCTGGCCTTTGCCTGGGGCATTCCGGCGCTGGGCGTGCACCACATGGAAGGCCACTTGCTGGCGCCGATGCTCGAGGCGCAACCGCCGGAGTTTCCGTTCGTCGCCTTGCTGGTCTCCGGCGGTCATACGCAGCTGGTCCAGGTGGACGGTATCGGCCAGTACACCTTGCTCGGCGAGACCCTCGACGATGCCGCCGGCGAAGCCTTCGACAAGACCGCCAAGATGATGGGCCTGAACTATCCGGGCGGGCCCGAGATCGCCAAGGCGGCGGAACGGGGCGTAGCCGGCCGGTTCACCTTTCCGCGCCCGATGTGCGACCGCCCGGGCCTGGACTTCAGCTTCAGCGGCCTGAAGACCTTCGCCCTCAACACCTGGCAGCAGAGCGTCAGCGCCGGGGACGACGGCGAGCAAGCCCGTTGCGACATCGCGCTGGCGTTCCAGCAGGCCGTGGTGGAGACTTTGACCATCAAGTGCAAGCGTGCCCTCAAGCAGGCCGGCATGAAGCGCCTGGTGATCGCCGGCGGCGTCAGCGCCAACCGGGCGTTGCGTGCGTCGCTGGAGAAAATGCTCGGCGACATGAAAGGCAGCGTGTTCTATGCCCGTCCGCAGTTCTGCACCGACAACGGCGCGATGATCGCATTCGCCGGTTGCCAGCGGCTGCAGGCCGGCCAGCAGGAAAGCCTGGCGATCAGCGTGCAGGCGCGCTGGCCGATGGAGCAGTTGTCCGCGCTGGGATGAGCGCCGTTCATGGGCGGCATTCAGAAATGCCGTTCGCGCCCGGCGAACAGGTCGCGTAGATTGCCCCGGTGCCGCCAGACGATCAGCAGCGTGAGCGTGCTCATCGGCAGCAGCGCCGCCGGTTCCTGCCAAGCCAGCAGCGGCAGGGTGAGGGGGGTGGCAATGAGGGCCGCCAGCGAGCTGGTGCGGGTCAGGTAGAACGTCAGCAGCCAGGCGCATACGGCCAGCAGCGCGGCGGGCGGATACAGCCCCAGCAGCATGCCGGCCGCCGTGGCGACGCCTTTGCCGCCGCGAAAACGGAAGTACAGCGGGAACAGGTGACCGATCACGGCGCAGACGCCGATCCACGCCTGGTCCTGCAGCGACAGGCCTGCCGCCGAGGCGATCAGCACCGGCAGCAGGCCTTTGCACAGATCGCCGAGCAGGGTCAGGATCGCCAGTTTGCGACCGGCCAGGCGCAGCATGTTGGTGGCGCCGGCATTGCCCGAGCCGCTCATTCGCGGATCGGGGTTTCCGGTCAGGCGGCTGAGCAGAATGGCGAAGGACAGCGAGCCGAGCAGGTAGGCGAAAGCCGCCAGTGACCAAAACATGCTAACTATTCCGGGCGAGGACGCCCTGATTCTAACGGCGCAACGCGCCCTTGTCGTGCAACGGAGAAAAGTGCTTGGACAGAGTGTTTATCGAGGGCCTGGAAGTCGACACCGTGATCGGTGCCTACGACTGGGAGCGCGGCATCCGACAGTGCCTGCGCCTTGATCTGAGCTTCGCCTGGGACAACCGTCCGGCCGCCGCCGGCGACGACCTGACCCTGGCGCTCGACTACGCCAGTGTCTCCACGCGGATCCAGGCCTTTGCGCAGCAGGCGCAGTTCCAGTTGGTCGAGACCTTCGCCGAACGGCTGGTCGAGACGCTGATGAGCGAGTTCAAGATCACCTGGGTGCGCCTGAAACTGACCAAGCCGGGCGCCGTGCCGGCCGCCAAGGGTGGCGTGGGCGTGGAGATCGAGCGCGGATGTCGCTGACTCAGGTCTACCTCGGCCTCGGTAGCAATATCGAGCGTGAAACCCACTTGCGCGCGGGGCTCGATGCCCTGGCCGCGTTTCTGGTGGACATCCGCTGTTCGGCGGTGTTCGAAAGCCAGCCGGTGGGCATCAAGAGCGGCCCGTTCTTCAATTTCGTGGTCTCGGCGTTCACCGACCTGCCGTTGATGGAGCTGGACCGCCGCTTGAAGTTCATCGAGGCGGACAACGGCCGCTACGCGCCGGATCGCAAGGGCCTGCCGCTGGACATCGACGTGCTGCTGTACGGCGACCTGACGGGCAATTTCGACGGACTGGTCTTGCCGCGGGCGGAGATTCTGAAAAATGCTTTCGTGTTGTGGCCGTTGTCGCTGATTGCGCCGGATCGGGTGCATCCGGACGCGGGAAAAAGCTTTGCCACGTTGTGGGCAGAGGCGCAGATCGATCAGGAACTGGCACCGGTGGCCTTTGAGTGGCGGGGAGAGCCGTTGACCCCCGAGGATCTGTTGTCGGCCTGAGGCGCCTTCACTGACGCCCTCTTCAGCAGGCAGGCTCCCACAGCCTTGGGTGAGCACAGAGTCCGTAAGCACCGCCATTCCTTGTGCGAGCGGCGGTGCGACGATTCGAACTGCCCGTTTCAGGAGGCCGCCGCCTCCTTGTACGCCTTCAACGCCTTGAGCCGTTCGCGCTTGAGCGCCTCGCCCAGTTCCGGGCCTTTGAATCCCTTCTCCAGCAACGGCTGAACCGCCACGCTGCGCGCCACCGTCGCGGCGCCACGCAAGTAGTCCGCCTGTGGGTAACTGCGCTGTTCCAGGCCTTTGCGCCCGCGGGCGTCCATCTCGCAGGCCGCGATGAATTCCTCGAAGCGCTGCGGCCGGCGATAGACGTCGAAGCTCTGCAGCAGCTCCAGCAGCGTCGTGGCTTTCAGCTCAAGGGCGCGGTGCCCGTGGGTATGGTACTGGCCGACCAGCAGCGCCAGTTCCTGGCACTCCTTCGGGGCCTTGAAGCGTTCGTTGACCGCCTTGATCAACTTCAGGCCTTTGTGCTCGTGGGCGATGTGCCTCGGCCATTCCTCCTGCGGCGTCAGGCCTTTGCCCAGGTCGTGCAGCAGGCAGGCCCAGCGCACGCTCAGCGGTTGTCTGTGCAGGGCCGACTGCTCCAGCACACTCAAGGTGTGGACGCCGCTGTCGATCTCCGGGTGGTGGGCTTCCGGTTGCGGCACGCCGAACAAGGCATCCACTTCCGGCATCAGCACCTTGAGCGCACCGCAGTCGCGCAGCACCTGAATGAACACCTGTGGTTGCTCTTCCATCAGGGCGCGGGAAATTTCCTTCCAACTGCGTTCGGCGGTCAGGGCTTCCAGCTCCCCCGATTCGCTGAGCGTGCGCATCAGTTCAAGGGTTTCGGGCGCGACGGTGAAGCCCAGTGCGGCATAACGGGCGGCGAAACGCGCCACACGCAGCACACGTAGCGGATCTTCGGCGAACGCCGGGGAAACGTGACGAAGAATGCGGTCTTCGAGGTCGCGCTGGCCGTTATAGGGGTCGGTCAGGTTGTGCCCGTCGTCCTCGGCCATGGCATTGATGGTCAGGTCGCGGCGGATCAGGTCTTCTTCGAGGGTGACCTCGGGGCTGGCGTGGAACGTAAACCCGCCATAGCCGCGGCCGCTCTTGCGCTCGGTGCGGGCGAGGGCGTATTCCTCGCCGGTCTTGGGGTGAAGGAACACCGGGAAGTCCGCGCCGACCGGGCGAAACCCCTGGGCGAGCATCTCTTCAGTGGTCGCTCCGACCACGACCCAGTCGATATCGGTGACCGGTTTGCCCAGCAGGCGATCGCGCACGGCGCCGCCGACCTTGTAAATCTGCATAAAAAACCTCCGTTGGCCCGACAGGATAACCCTTGCGCCGGACTTTCGGAGGTTGGAACGGGATCAAAGATGAATGACGGCCAGGTCGAGCCGACCGTAGTCCCCCTCGCTGTGTTCGTTCCGTGGAGGGACGTGGTGGGTCTTCATCACCTGGTCGCCCTGCAGGGTTTCCAGGTGGATGTCGAAGCCCCACAGCCGGTGCAGGTGCTTGAGCACCTCTTCCGTGGAGTCGCCCAGGGGTTTGCGGTCATGCTGCTGGTGACGCAAGGTCAGCGAGCGGTCGCCGCGGCGGTCGATGCTGTAGATCTGCACGTTCGGCTCGCGGTTGCCGAGGTTGTACTGCGCCGCCAGGGTTTCGCGGATGATCCGGTAGCCGCCCTCGTCGTGGATGGCCGGCACCAGCAGGTCGTCCCGCTGGTCGTCGTCGAGGATGCTGAACAGCTTGAGGTCGCGGATCACCTTGGGCGACAGGTACTGCAGGATGAAGCTCTCGTCCTTGAAGCTGCTCATGGCGAACTTGATGGTCGACAGCCAGTCGGAGCCGGCGATCTCCGGGAACCAGCGCCGATCCTCCTCGGTGGGTTCCTCGCACATGCGCCGGATGTCCCGGTACATCGCAAAGCCCAGGGCATAAGGGTTGATGCCGCTGTAGTAGGGGCTGTCGAAGCCGGGCTGGAACACCACGCTGGTGTGGGACGTCAGGAACTCCATCATGAAGCCGTCGGTGACCAGGCCTTCGTCGTACAGGTCGTTCATCAGGGTGTAGTGCCAGAACGTCGCCCAGCCTTCGTTCATGACCTGGGTCTGGCGCTGCGGGTAGAAATACTGGGCGATCTTGCGCACGATCCGCACGATTTCCCGTTGCCACGGCTCCAGCAGCGGCGCGTGCTTCTCGATGAAGTACAGGATGTTCTCCTGCGGCTCGGCGGGGAACCTGGCGTTGTCCTTGTCGCTGAGCTTGTCGGTGCCTTTGGGAATGGTGCGCCACAGATCGTTGATCTGCTTCTGCAGGTGCTCTTCGCGGTCCTTCTGCCGCCGGCGTTCCTCCTCGGCGGAAATCGGATAAGGCCGTTTGTAGCGGTCCACGCCGTAGTTCATCAGGGCGTGGCAGGAATCGAGCAGGTCCTCCACCGCGTCAATGCCGTGGCGCTCCTCGCACTGCATGATGTACTGCTTGGCGAACACCAGGTAATCGATGATCGAGCTGGCGTCGGTCCAGGTGCGGAACAGGTAGTTGCCCTTGAAGAAGCTGTTGTGGCCGTAGCAGGCGTGGGCCACCACCAGCGCCTGCATGCAGATGGTGTTCTCCTCCATCAGGTAGGCGATGCACGGATCCGAGTTGATCACGATCTCGTAGGCCAGGCCCATCTGCCCGCGGCTGTAGGATTTCTCGGTGCTGAGGAAGTGCTTGCCGTAGGACCAATGGTGATAGCCCAGCGGCATGCCGACCGACGCGTAGGCGTCCATCATCTGCTCGGCGGTGATCACCTCGATCTGGTTGGGGTAGGTGTCCAGCGCATAGCGGGCCGCGATGCGGGCGATTTCGCGGTCGTACGCCTGGATCAGCTCGAACGTCCATTCGGAGCCGGTGGAGATGGGTTGGCGCTTCTGCTCTTTGGCGGTCATGTCACTAACCTGCGCTGGAAGAGTTCACGGAAGACCGGATAGATATCCCCGGCCGAGACCAGTTGCTGCTGGGCAAACGTGTCGGAAAAGGCTTCGGCGATGCGTTCGTATTCGTACCAGAGGGCCTGGTGCTCGCGGGGGGTGATCTCCACATAAGTGTAGTACTGCACGAACGGCATGATCTGGTTGATCAGGATGTCGCGGCAGATCGGCGAGTCGTCGTTCCAGTTGTCGCCGTCGGAGGCCTGGGCGGCATAGATGTTCCATTCGTTGCTCGGATAGCGCTCGGCCATGATCTCCTGCATCAGCTTCAGGGCGCTGGAGACGATGGTGCCGCCGGTTTCCCGCGAGTAGAAGAACTCCTCCTCGTCCACTTCCCGGGCGCTGGTGTGGTGGCGGATGAACACCACGTCGATCTTGTCGTAGTTCCGCTTGAGGAACAGGTACAGCAGGATGAAGAAGCGCTTGGCGATGTCCTTGGTCGCCTGGGTCATGGAGCCGGACACGTCCATCAGGCAGAACATGACCGCCTTGGAGCTGGGGTTGGGCTGCTTGATCAGCAGGTTGTACTTGAGGTCGAAGGTATCGAGGAAGGGCACCCGATGGATGCGGGCGCTGAGTTTCTCGATTTCCGCCTCCAGATCCTGGATATCGCCGAAGTTGTCCGGCTCTTCGCGCTTGAGCCGGGCCAGTTCCTCTTTCGCTTCGCGCAGTTTCGACCGGCTGCTGCCGGACAGCGCGATGCGCCGGGCATGGGCCGAGCGCAGAGTGCGGATGATGTTGATGCGCGAGGGGTTGCCCTCGTTGCTGATGCCGGCGCGCACGGTCTTGAAGGTGTCGGTGCCGGTCAGGTTGCGTTTGACCAGGTTCGGCAGTTCGAGGTCCTCGAACATGAATTCGAGGAATTCCTCCTGGGTGATCTGGAAGACGAACTCGTCCATGCCCTCGCCGGAGTTGCCGGCCTTGCCGGGGCCCCGGCCTCCGCCGCCTCCCGGCGGGCGGGCGATGTGTTCGCCGGCGGTGAACTCCTTGTTGCCGGGGTGCACCACGGTCTGCTTGCCGCCGCGGCCATGGTGAAGCACCGGTTCGTCGATGTCGCGACCGGGGATGCTGATCTGCTCGCCGTGCTCCATGTCGGTGATGGAGCGCCGGCTGACGGCTTCTTCGACAGCCTTCTTGATGTGGTCACGGTAGCGCCGCAGGAAGCGCTGGCGGTTCACCGTGCTCTTGTTCTTGCCATTGAGGCGTCGGTCGATCACATAGCTCATGACTGCTCCTTAGAAGCTGTCCTGCAAAGGGCCGAGCGCTCATGCAGCATTGAACCGAATGCCAAGGGACGTACACGCTCCCCCAAGCGCTTTGGGTGCTGCCTGAACCCCGCTACCGCCTTTGGAACACCTTCCTGAGGCCTGTGTAACAGAAAATGCGCACACAGGCCCCGGGCTGACGACAACCGGTCTGACCGGCCGCGGGTTACTGTGATTTCCTGACCCGCAGGTACCACTCGGAGAGCAGTCGTACCTGTTTGTCGGTGTAGCCGCGTTCGACCATCCTGGTGACGAAGTCGTTGTGCTTCTGCTGATCCTCTTTGCTGGCCTTGGCGTTGAAGCTGATGACCGGCAGCAGGTCTTCGGTGTTCGAGAACATTTTCTTCTCGATGACCACCCGCAGTTTCTCGTAGCTGAGCCAGGTCGGGTTCTTGCCGTTGTTGTTGGCCCGGGCGCGCAGCACGAAGTTGACGATCTCGTTGCGAAAATCCTTCGGATTGCTGATGCCGGCCGGTTTCTCGATCTTTTCCAGTTCCTCGTTGAGGGCGACGCGGTTGAGGATCTCGCCGGTTTCCGGATCGCGGTATTCCTGGTCCTGGATCCAGAAGTCCGCGTACAGCACGTAGCGGTCGAAGATGTTCTGGCCGTACTCGCTGTAGGACTCGAGGTAGGCGGTCTGGATCTCCTTGCCGATGAACTCGATGTAGCGCGGTGCGAGGTATTCCTTCAGGTAGCGCAGGTAGCGTTCGCGGGTCTCGGCCTGGAACTGTTCCTGTTCGATCTGCTGTTCCAGCACATAGAGCAGGTGCACCGGGTTGGCGGCGATCTCGTGCGGGTCGAAGTTGAAGACCTTGGACAGGATCTTGAAGGCAAACCGGGTCGACAGGCCGTTCATGCCCTCGTCGACGCCCGCCGCATCGCGGTATTCCTGGATCGATTTGGCCTTCGGATCGGTGTCCTTGAGGTTTTCGCCGTCGTACACCCGCATCTTCGAATAGATGTTGGAGTTCTCAGGCTCCTTGAGGCGCGACAGCACGGTGAACTGCGCCAGCATCTTCAGGGTGTCCGGTGCGCAGTGGGCCCGTGCCAGGGAGCTGTTGAACAGCAGCTTGTCGTAGATCTTCACCTCGTCGCTGACCCGCAGGCAGTAAGGCACCTTGACGATGTAGATCCGGTCGATGAAGGCTTCGTTGTTCTTGTTGTTGCGGAAGGTGTGCCACTCCGATTCGTTGGAGTGGGCCAGCAGGATGCCGGTGAACGGAATCGCGCCCAGGCCTTCGGTGCTGTTGTAGTTGCCTTCCTGGGTGGCGGTCAGCAACGGGTGCAGCACCTTGATGGGCGCCTTGAACATCTCGACGAATTCCATCAGGCCCTGGTTGGCCCGGCACAGCGCCCCGGAATAGCTGTAGGCGTCGGCGTCGTTCTGCGGGAATTCCTCCAGCTTGCGGATATCGACCTTGCCCACCAGCGCGGAGATGTCCTGGTTGTTCTCGTCGCCCGGTTCGGTCTTGGCCACGGCGATCTGATTGAGGATCGAGGGGTACAGCTTGACCACGCGGAACTGGCTGATGTCACCGCCGAACTCGGCGAGACGCTTGGTCGCCCAGGGCGACATGATGGTGTTCAGGTAGCGCCGGGGGATGCCGAAGTCCTCTTCGAGGATCGCGCCGTCCTCGGTGGCGTTGAACAGCCCCAGGGGCGATTCGAACACCGGCGAGCCCTTGATGGCGTAGAAGGGCACCTTTTCCATCAGTTGCTTGAGCTTTTCGGCCAGGGACGACTTGCCGCCGCCGACCGGGCCGAGCAGGTAGAGGATCTGTTTCTTCTCTTCCAGGCCCTGGGCCGCATGGCGGAAATACGACACGATCTGGTCGATGCATTCTTCCATCCCGTGGAAGTCTTCAAAGGCCGGATAGCGGCGGATCACCTTGTTGGAGAAGATGCGTGACAGCCTCGAATTGGTCGAGGTGTCGAGCAGCTCGGGTTCGCCGATGGCCAGCAACAGACGCTCGGCGGCGGAAACGTAGGCGCTGCGGTCCTTTTTGCACAGTTCCAGGTATTCCTGCAGCGAGAATTCTTCCTGGCGTGTGGACTCGAAGCGTTGTTGGAAGTGGCTAAAGATACTCATGACGTCACCTCGCTCGATACGTGGAGCCGACGCCGGATCACTCAGTCGATGCTGGCAAGCAGCCGCTTGAGCAGCTGTTGTTTACCCCCCAGAACTCTTCCGCGCCGACAACCGCGAAAGCTACTCCCGATGACCCGTGCGCCGGTGTACCGGCTCTCCCCTGTTTTGGATGGCCTGGGCTTAAGGATAGTTGGGAATTGGCGAGGTAAAGGCGAGATGCGTAATTAGTTGTGGCAGACCGTTCGTCCGCCACCGTGCAAGCCCGCAGGGGCCGGGGCTTGCAGGTCGCAAAAAAATTATTCGGCGGTGCCTTGGGCGGTTTCCGCAGGATATGTCGTGCGCCACAGTTCGAAGCCGCCGTCCAGGCTGTAGACGTTGGAGAAGCCCTGGCCGACCAGGTAGGCGGCCGCGCTTTGGCTGGAGTTGCCGTGGTAGCAGACCACCACCGTCGGGGCGTCGAGGTCGGCGTTGCGGATGAAGTCGGCGACGGAGTGGTTGTCCAGGTGGTGCGATCCGGCGACATGGCCGTTGGCGTAGGCTTGCGGGTCGCGGATGTCGACCACCACGGCGCCTTGCTCGCGCAGGGCCTGGGCCTGATCCGGGGGAATGCGTTTGAATTCGCTCATGGCGGGTTCCTGTGGTCCGGCTGAAGACGCAGTCTAGCGCGGGGCGCTGGCTGACGAGGTTTGTTGGATGGGTGGGGCGACGGTCGGCAGGACGTTGCCGTGGTCGTCGCATTTGCACGACACGCGTTCGCCGCTGTCGACGTTCATCAGGGTCAGGCTGCCGCCCCACACGCAACCGGTGTCGAGGGCGCAGATGCCGGGCTCGCGGACGTTGCCTTCCAGCGCCGCCCAGTGGCCGAAGATGATCCGCAGGCCGCGGGTCTTGCGCTCCTTGTGCTGGAACCAGGGCTTGTAGCCGGGCGGGGCGGTGTCCAGGCCTTCCTTGCTCTTGAGGTCGAGCTTGCCCTCGGGGGTGCAGAAGCGCATGCGGGTGAAATAGTTGGTGATGACCCGCAGGCGCGGCACGCCCTTGAGGTCGTTGTCCCATTTCGCCGGCTCGTTGCCGTACATGCCGTCCAGGTAGGCCGGGAACAGGTTGTCGTCGCGCAGGGCCGACTCGACCTCTTCGGCGCACTTGAGCGCCTTGCGCAGCGACCACTGCGGCGGGATGCCGGCATGCACCATGGCGACCTCGCGCCGCTCGTCGTAGTGCATCAGCTTCTGCCGGCGCAGCCACTCCAGCAGCTGGGGGCCGTCGGGAGCTTCGAGGATCTCGCGCAGGGTGTCGCTCTTCTTCATGCGCTCGATGTTCTGGCCGGCGGCGAGCAGGTGCAGGTCATGGTTGCCCAGCACGCACACCAGCGAATCGCGCAGGCCGTACAGGAAACGCAGGGTCTCCAGGGACTGCGGGCCGCGGTTGACCAGGTCGCCCACCAGCCACAGGCGATCCAGGGCCGGGTCGAAGGCGACTTGCCGGAGCAGGCACTTGAGCGGTTCGAGGCAGCCTTGCAGGTCGCCCGCGGCGTAGGTCGCCATCAGTGCAGGGCTCCGGGCACGGCCAGGCGGAAGGGCTTGATGATGGCGTCGAAATGCTTGCCGTCGTCGGCGACCATTTCATAGGAGCCCTGCATGGTGCCGACCCGGGTGGTCATCACCGTGCCGCTGCTGTAGGTGTGGCTTGCGCCCGCTTCGATGCGCGGTTGCTGGCCGACCACGCCGGCGCCGCGCACCTCCTCGACATGCCCGTCGCCATCGGTGATGACCCAGTGGCGCGACATGAGTCGGGCCGGCCGGTCGCCGTTGTTCTGCACGGTGATGGTGTAGGCGAAGGCGAAGCGGTCGTGCTCGGGTTGCGATTGGTCTGCCAGGTAGCGGGTGACCACGCTGACGTCGACCTGATAACGGGGATCGGACATGCAAAAGGCCTTAAGAGCGAAGCGCAACGCAGGGGGTGCGGCTGATGGTGTTCAGTCTAGGCAAGTATCGGGCAACAGACCAGCACGGCAGTTGCCCGATGGCGCTCGGCCCGGTCAGTCGGCCTGGGGCGGTTGCGCGGACTTTTCGGCGAGCTGGTCGGCCAGGCGCACGAATGCCGCCAGGTCCAGCTGTTCGGGGCGCAGGCTGCCGTCGACGCCCGCCGCTTCGATCTCGGCGCTGGTGAGCAGTTGCTTGAGGGTGTTGCGCAGGGTCTTGCGACGCTGGTTGAACGCCTCGCGCACCACGCGCTCGAGCAGCCGGTGATCCTTGGCCGGGTGCGGCAGCACGGCGTGGGGCACCAGGCGCACGATGGCCGAGTCCACTTTCGGCGGCGGGTTGAACGCGCCGGGGCCGACGTTGAACAGGTGTTCGACCCGGCAGTGGTACTGCACCATGATCGACAGGCGGCCCCAGTCGCCGCCGCCGGGGCCTGCGGCCAGGCGCTCGACCACTTCCTTCTGCAGCATGAAGTGCATGTCGCGGATCAGGTGCGAGTTGTCCAGCAGGTGGAAAATCAGCGGGGTGGAGATGTTGTACGGCAGGTTGCCCACCACCCGCAGCGTGTTCGGCGCGGCGTTGAGGGTGTTGAAGTCGAACTTCAGCGCGTCGCCCTGGTGCAGGTTGAAGTTGCTCTTGCCGGCGAACTGGCTGTTGAGGATCGGGATCAGGTCCTTGTCCAGCTCGACCACGTCGAGCTGGGCGCCGGCGCCGAGCAGGCCTTCGGTCAGCGCGCCCTGGCCAGGGCCGATCTCCAGCATGCGGTCTTCGGGCTTGGCGTGGATGGCGCGCAGGATGCGGTCGATGATGCCGGCATCGTGCAGGAAGTTCTGGCCAAAGCGTTTGCGCGCCTTGTGTTGGTATTGCTCGGTCATAAACGGGTCTCGGCCATCTGGTAGGCGGTTTCCAGGGCGACCTGCAGGCTGCCGGTGTCGATCCGGCCGCTGCCGGCCAGGTCCAGGGCGGTGCCGTGGTCGACGGAAGTACGGATGATCGGCAGGCCCAGTGTCACGTTGACCGCAGCGCCGAAGCCTTTGTACTTCAGCACGGGCAGGCCCTGGTCGTGGTACATCGCCAGCACTGCATCGCAGTGCTCCAGATATTTGGGGGTAAACAGAGTGTCGGCTGGCAGCGGGCCACGAAGGTCCATGCCTTCGCTGCGCAGGCGCTCCAGTGTCGGTTCGATGATGTCGATTTCTTCATGGCCCAGGTGGCCGCCTTCGCCGGCGTGCGGATTGAGCCCGCAGACCAGGATGCGTGGCCGGGCGATGCCGAATTTGTCTTGCAGGTCGGCGTGCAGGATCCGCGTGACCCGCTCCAGCCGCTGCGGCGTGATCGCATCGGCGATGTCGCGCAGGGGCAGGTGGGTGGTGACCAGCGCCACGCGCAGGCCGCGGGTGGCGAGCATCATCACCACCTGGGCGGTGTGGGTCAGGTCGGCGAGGAATTCGGTGTGCCCGGAGAAGGCGATGCCCGATTCGTTGATCACGCCCTTGTGCACCGGCGCGGTGATCATCCCGGCGAAGTCGCCGTTCAGGCAGCCTTGCCCGGCGCGGGTCAGGGTTTCGAGGACGAAAGCGGCGTTGGCCTTGTCCAGTTGCCCGGCGACCACGGGGGTGCTCAGCGGAGTGTCCCAGACGTACAGGCTGCCGGCCGGCGCCGGAGCGTCCGGCCAGTTGTCGGGGGTGACGGCCAGCAGGCCGACGGCCAGCCCCAGCTGCGCGGCCCGCTCAAGGAGCAGGTCGCGGCTGGTGATGGCAATCAGGGGATGTGGCTGGGCCTGCGAGGCGAGCAGCAGGCACAGGTCGGGACCGATGCCGGCCGGTTCGCCGGGTGTCAGCGCGAAACGCTTGGGTTTCACTGCGCTGCCTGGTCTGCGCCAGGGAGTTTGATTTCTACGTAGGCTTCGTCACGGATCTGACGCAGCCAGGTCTGCAGCTCTTCGTCGTACTTGCGGTTGCGCAGCACGGTCATCGCTTGCTGCTCGCGCGCCTGGGCGGTGCTGTCGGTGGCGCGGCGGCCGAGGACTTCCAGGACGTGCCAGCCGTACTGGGTCTGGAACGGCTTGGACAGCTGGCCTTGCGGCGACTTGGCCATCACGGCGCGGAACTCCGGCACCAGCGCGTTCGGGTCGATCCAGTTCAGGTCGCCGCCGTTGAGGGCGGAACCCGGGTCTTCCGAGTATTTCTTCGCCAGTTCGGCGAAGTCTTCGCCGGCCTCGATGCGGTTGTAGAGCGACTGGGCCAGCTCTTTGGTCTTCGCCTCGTCCCGGACCGGGCTTGGCTTGACCAGGATGTGGCGCACATGCACCTCGTCCCGCACCTGGCCTTCGCCGCCGCGCTTCTCAAGCAGCTTCAGGATGATGAAGCCGCCCGGAGTACGGGCCGGTTGGGTGATTTCGCCAGGCGACATGCTGCTCAGCTCGCGGTCGAACGGAGGCGGCAGTTGGGCGGCCTTGCGCCAGCCCATGTCGCCGCCTTCCAGTGCGTTGTCGCTGGCGGACTTGGCGACGGCCAACTGACCGAAGTCGGCGCCTTGCTTGAGCTGCTGGTAGACGTCCATCGCCTGGCGGGCGGCGCTCTGAATCGCTTCGGAGCTGGCGCTTTCCGGGGTCGGGATCAGGATGTTGGCCAGGTGCAGCTCTTCGGAGAGCTGCATCTTGCCCAGGTCCGAGGCGAGGAAATTCTTCACTTCCTGCTCCGAAACCTGGATGCGCTCGGCCACGCGGCGCTGGCGAACGCGGCTGATGACCATCTCGCGGCGGATCTGGTCGCGGGCTTCCTCGTAGGACAGGCCGTCACGCGTCAACGCGACGCGGAACTGGTCCACGGTCATGTTGTTGCGCTGGGCGATGGTGCCTACCGCCTGGTTCAGTTCTTCGTCGGTGATGCGGATGCCGGAGCGTTCGCCGATCTGCAGCTGCAGGTTCTCGACGATCAGGCGCTCCAGCACCTGCTGATCCAGCACGCCCGGAGGCGGCAGGCCGCCGCCGCGCTTGGCGATGGTTTTCTGCACTTCGTGGACGCGTTGGTCCAGCTGGCTCTGCATGACCACGTCGTTGTCGACGATGGCCACTACCTTGTCGATGGACTGCACTGCGGCGCCGGCCGAAGTACCGAGGAACAGCGCGCCCAGCATCAGCGGGCGCAGACAATCAGAAAGCTTGGTCTTCACGTTGACGATAACCTTGGATGCCTTTGTCGAGGAAGCTCTCTACCTTGGTGCCCATGACACCGCCGAGACCCTTGAGCACAATTTGAAGGAAGACGCCGTGGTCGCCTTTTTCGTTTTCCGGGGCGTTCTGACTGAACTCGTCATAGCTGACCCAGTAACGGTTGATCAGGCGCAGTTTCCAGCAGCAGTTGTCGTACTCGAAGCCACCGAAGGCTTCCAGCGTGCGGTTGCGGTTGTAGTCGTACTGCCAGCGGCTGATGGCGCTCCACTGCGGAACGATCGGCCAGATGACCGAGAAGTCATGCTGCTGGATCTTGTAGTAGTCCTTCACGTAGCCAGGCTGGCCCGGCACGCCGTAGTCGCCGCCGCCCACCGACCACTTGCCGGTGTTCTGGTCGTAGCGGATCTGGTCGTTGCGGTAGCGGTAGCCGACGTTGACCACCTTGTTCGGGTTGTCTTCAGGCTGGTAGTGGAACATCGCGCTGCCCGAGCGCGGGCTGCGGCTGTCCGGATCCCAGTTGTAGTCGGCGGTGGTGCGCCAGTCGCGGTTCCAGCGGTATTCGTACTCAAGCGCATACGGCGAAACGTTCGACTTGGCGTCGTCGCGGTCGCTGAACGCAATGCCTGGCAACTGAACCTCACGGTCCTTGAAGTACAGGGCCTGGCCGACGCTGATGCGTTGACGCTCGAAACCGTCTTCCTCGATCCAGCGGCTGGTCACGCCCAGCGACAGCTTGTTCTCGTCGCCCACGCGGTCGGAGCCGGAGAAGCGGTTGTCACGGAACAGCGACGAATAGTTGAAGGTGTATTCGCTGGTGTCGAACACCGGAATGTCTTCCTGATCCACCTTCGGCACATAGAGGTAGAACAGGCGAGGTTCCAGGGTCTGGCGGTAGTTCTTGCCGAAGTAGGACGTGTCGCGGTCGAAGTACAGGCCGCTGTCGATGCTGGCGATCGGTACGCCACGGCTCTGGTTGCTGTCGAACGTGCCGTTGACCTTGTTCTGCTCTGCCGTCTGCGCAGCGACCTGGGACTTGCCGATGCTGTCCAGATCCAGTTGGTACTGGGTGTACTGGTACTTGAGCGATGGCTTCAGGAAGCCATAGGTCCAGTTCATCGGCAGGCTGACGCCCGGTTTCAGGTTCAGGCGGTCGCCGTTGGCGCGCGCGAGGCCGGTAACGTTGGTGTCGAGGCGCGGTTCCGTGGTGATCCCGTCTTCGTTGACGAAGGTGCCGTTTTTCAGATCACGGTCGAAGCGGACCAGCTCGGTCTCGTAATCGAAGTTCAGGCCTTCCGGGTGATACGGCAGCTGACCATTGAAGGTGATCTGCGGCAGGCGCCCGTACGGCGTGATGTTCGAAACGGTGGCCAGTTGGTACTGCTGGGCGTTCAGTTGCGCGACGTAACTGTCGCCGCGGTAGGTGACCGAACCCTGCTGGTTCACGTAGTCCGCGCTCTTCACGCCGATCTGGTCGGTGTCCAGGTCCTGGAAGTAGTACGGGTCGCTGATCTTGGTGTAGTCGACATAGGTGAACACACGGGAGTCGAGACCGCCCTTGTGCTGCCAGTTGTACATGTAGCGGTTCTTCTGGTAGTCGGTCTGCTTGCTGCGGTCGGTGTCCTCGTCATTGAGGTACGCGGCGCCGAACTGCCCTTCGCTGGACTTGGTCAGGTAGCGGAACTCGCCTTCCATCAGCAAACCGCGCTTGGCCATGTAGCGCGGGTACAACGTGGCGTCGTAGTTCGGCGCCAGGTTGAAGTAGTACGGGGTGACCAGCATGAAGCCGGTGTCGCTGCCGGTGCCGATGGTCGGCGGCAGGAAGCCCGACTGACGGCGGTCGTCGATCGGGAAGTAGATGTACGGGGTGTACAGGACCGGAATGTCCTTGACCCGCAGCGTCACGTTGGTCGCGGTGCCGAAGCCGGTGGCCGGGTTCAGGGTGATGTTGTTGCCCTTGAGCTGCCAGGCGTTGCTGTTCGGTTCGCACGTGGTGTACGTGCCGTCCTTCAGCCGGATGATCGCGTTCTCTGCCCGTTTGGCGTACAGCGCGTTGCCGCGGATGCGCGACTTGTGCATCACGTACTCGGCGTTGTCGACCTTCGCTTCGCCGGTATCGAGCTGCACGTCGGCATGGTCGCCGACGATCAGCGCGCCGTTGTCGCGGATGCGCACGTTGCCCGCCAGTTCGCCGCGGCTCTCGGCCTGGTACAGGTTGGCCTCGTCGGCCTCGACCTGCATGCTGCCCTGACGCATGACCACGTCGCCGGCCAGGCTCGCGACCTGGGAGTCCTGCTGATAGCGGGAGGCCTTGGCGCCGATGAAGGTCGGGGCGTCACTTTTATTCGTCTTGTCATTCATGCCAGGACGAATCGGTTCGATATAGGAACCAGAGCAGTAAGGACCGGTCTCTGCCAGTTGCGCAGCGGTGAGCTTCTCGCGCGGCACCCAGTCGAGGTGACTGTAGTCTTCGCTGCGGGATTTCAGGCCACGGCCCTTGGACTCGGTGACGAGCACGGGTTTGGGGCCCGACTCCTGGCTGGAGCCGCTTTCGGCCGGCGCTTCGCCGGTGGCGCTGACGGCGCTGCCGTCATGCACCGGGCGCGGCGGCAAGGCAGCGGCCGTGGACTTGGGCGCACAGGCCCAGCCACCGGAAGCCGAGACGGAGCAGTCATACTGCTCGGCCGCGACGACGAAGGAACTGGCCAGAGGTTGCATGGCCAGCAGGCTGCCGGTCATCAACAACGGAAATTTTTTACGAAACGCGGGGGATTTCAATGCCATCTTATTAGTCCGGGCTTCCTGCGTGCCATCTGCCCGCGGTGTGGGCCGCACGCCTCTCGATGGTCTGAAAAAGATGCTGGATAATAAAGCATGACCCGCTTGACGGCTAGCGCCGTCGGAGACCCTTGCAATGCCTGACCAAGATGTACGCTTGCAACACCTGAAAGTTTGGCTCGATGAGCAGTTGTCGGCCCTTTACGCCGACCGCCAGTGGGGCGACGTCCCCCCGGCCACCTTGACCGCGGCCAGCAGCGACGCGAGTTTCCGCCGTTATTTCCGCTGGGAGGGCGCCGGCCGCAGCTTCATCGTGATGGACGCGCCGCCGCCGCAGGAAAACTGCAAACCGTTCGTGGACATCGCCTTCCTGCTGGCGAAATCCGGCATCAACGTGCCGGAAATTTATGCGCAGGACCTTGAGCGCGGCTTTTTGCTGCTCAACGACCTGGGCAACAAGACCTATCTGGACGTGATCGGCAGCGACAACGCCGACGCGCTTTTCAGCGATGCCCTGCAGGCGCTGCTGGCGTTTCAGCAGTTGCCGATGGTGGCGCCGCTGCCCAGCTACGACGTCGCCTTGCTCAAGCGCGAGCTGGAGCTGTTCCCGGAGTGGTACGTGAAGCGCGAGCTGGGCATCGAGTTCGATCCGGCCCGGCAGCAGCTGTGGCAGCAAGTCAGCGACCTGCTGATCGACAGTGCCCTGGCCCAGCCCAAAGTGCTGGTGCACCGCGACTACATGCCGCGTAACCTGATGCTCAGCGAGCCGAACCCCGGCGTGCTGGATTTCCAGGACGCGGTGTACGGCCCGGTGACGTATGACGTGACTTGCCTGTTCAAGGACGCCTTCCTCAGCTGGCCCCAGGAACGTGTGCGCGGCTGGCTGCACGGCTACTGGCAGCAGGCCTCGGCGCTGGGCATTCCGGTGCAGCCGGATTTCGAGGCGTTCCTGCGCGCCAGCGACCTGATGGGGGTGCAGCGTCACCTCAAGGTCATCGGCATCTTCGCGCGCATTTGCCACCGCGACGGCAAGCCGCGCTATCTGGGCGACGTGCCGCGCTTCTTCGCCTATATAGACGAAGTGATCGCCCGCCGTCCCGAGCTGGAACCGCTGCGGGCGCTGCTGGCCGGCCTGCGTGACGGGGCGAGCGCATGAAGGCAATGATTCTGGCGGCGGGCAAGGGCGAGCGCATGCGCCCCTTGACCCTGACCACGCCCAAACCGCTGGTGCGCGCCGGCGGCGTCCCGCTGATCGAATATCACCTGCATGCCCTGGCGGCGGCAGGCTTCGATGACATCGTGATCAACCATGCCTGGCTCGGGCAGCAGATCGAAGACTACCTGGGCGACGGCTCGCGCTACGGCGTGCGCATCCGCTACTCGCCGGAGGGCGAGCCGCTGGAGACCGGCGGCGGGATATTCCGGGCGCTGCCGCTGCTCGGCGACGAGGCGTTCCTGGTGGTCAACGGCGACATCTGGACCGATTACGACTTCAGCGTGCTGCATCAGCCGATCGCCGGCCTGGCGCACCTGGTCCTGGCGGACAACCCGGCCCATCACCCGTGCGGCGATTTCATCCTGGACGACGGCCGTGTGCGGGACGGACAGCCGCAGGCGCAGACCCTGACCTACAGCGGCATCGCCGTCCTGCACCCGCACCTGTTCGACGGTTGCGCAGCGGGGGCGTTCAAGCTCGCCCCGTTGCTGCGCAAGGCAATGGCGGACGGACAGGTGACGGGCGAGCGGCTGAGCGGCCATTGGGTGGATGTCGGCACCCATGAGCGACTTGCCGAAGCCGAAACCTTGATAGAAGCGAGTCGTTGATATGTTGTGGCCAGGGACTCTGATTGGAGCCGGTGCGGGCTTTGCGATAGCCAGCATTCCGGGGGCCATGCTTGGGGCGTTGCTGGGACAGGCGCTGGATCGGCGCCTGCACCTGCAGAGCTGGGGGCATTTACGCGAAAGGCTCGGCGGTCGGCCGATGCTGCGCAACGACGAATTGCTGTTCGTGCTGCTCGGGCGTCTGGCCAAGAGCGACGGTCGGGTCACCGACGGGCATATCCAGCAGGCGCGCCAGGAAATGCGCGCCCTGGACATGGGCGAACCGGCCCAGCGCCGGGCCATTGCAGCGTTCAACCGCGGCAAGGCCGGCAACGATAACCTGCGCGGCTATCTGCGTCGTCTGGGGGCTCAGCCCCATGCGGCCGAAGGCGTGCTGCGCGCCTGCTGGCGGATGGTCTGGGCCGACGGCCGGGCCGGCGTGAGCGAACGCGAACTGTTGGCGCAGTGGGGCAAGTGGCTGGGTTGGACGACGCATCAGGTGCAGGCGTTGGCGGCGGACTACGAGCCGCACAAGCGGCCCATCGTCAGTGCGGCGGTGAGCTATCAGGAGGCGATGCGTCTGCTGGGAGTGTCGGCGACCAGCGAGCCGGCGCAGATCAAGCGGGCGTACCGGCGACTGCTCAGCCGCCATCACCCGGACAAGGTCGCCGGCAGCGGCGCGACGCCTGCGCAAGTGCGCGAAGCCACGGAGAAGACCCGTGAGCTGCACACGGCCTACACCTTGATCCGTGAGCGGCGGGATTTTCGCTAGGCACTGTGTTCCGGGGTGTTTGCAGCGGCCGAATCGCGGACAGGCCCGCTCCTGCAGTTTGAACACGGTCAACTGTAGGAGCGGGCCTGCCCGCGATGGGGCTGACGCGGTCTCTCAGTCCGCGCTCTGCGGATTCAGCCAGCCGCGCACCCGGCGGAACAGTTGCTCCTGCTCGGCCTTCTTGTCCGGCAGGGCCTTGAGCCCCACCTGGCTGAACGCCGAGGTCTTCAGGCGCTTGCTGGCCTGCAGGCGCTCCAGCGCCGAGTTGCGGTCCGAAGCCTTGTCCATGTAGTAGAGGTCGGCCGTCGGCAGTTTCAGGGTCGGCGTCAGTTCCGCCAGCTCCGGCTTGGCCTTGAGCGGCGTTTGCGCGGCGACCAGCACCAGCTTCTCCACTTGCGCCGTCTGCCTTTCGCTCAGGAAGCGCGCCGCCCAGTAGGCGCCGGTGCCATGGCCGATCACGACGATGCTGCGCGCACTTTGCTGTTCGGCGTAAGCGATGGCGGCGTCGATGCGGCCGAAGATCCGTTCGGCGTCGGCCTTGGCCTGTTCCTCGGTGGTTTCGGCGACGACCTTGTCGGCCACGTCGGCCTCGCCGCCGGCGGCCTGTTCGATCGGCTCGGCGGTGGTGGAGTCCTTGCTGCCCGGCTCGGCGGCCTTCGGCGCGGCGGGCGCTTCGGCCGCGCGCGGTGCGATGGCGTCGCTTTGCAGGTCCGGCAGGGTGATACTCAGGCTGCTCCATTGCGCATCCGGCAGCTTTTGCCGCAGCGGCGCGATCGCCTGGGGCCAGTCGGCGGTTTCGCCGGCGCCGGGGACAATGATCACCGCGCCTTTGGGTTCGGCGGTATTGGCCGGTTTCCACAGGGCGAGGAAACTGTCGCTGCCGGCCTGCAACTGCTGCTGTTCCTGCGCCGGCACCTTGCGTTCGAGTGCGGCCGACTCTTCCTGGCTACGCTCAGGCAACGGCTGGCGTTCGGCGGGTTTCTCTTCGGCGGGTTGTTCCGCCTGGGCGGCAGGGGCCGGATCGGCGGCTTCGACGGAAAACGCACAAGGCAGGATCAGCGACAGGCACAATGCTGGCATTGCCAGGCGGTAGACAGGGGGCATCGGTTATTCCAGGCCAGAAAGTATCCCGGCAGCCTAATGGGTTGGTCAGAATTTGTCAGTGTACGAGACTTCGATGATGCGTTTTTGCTGCCTGTGGGTTATCGGCTGTTTGTGGTTTCCCTTGATGGGCTGGGCCGCGCCTGCGCCCGCGGCCCACGTCGCGCAGTTGTCGTCCGGCGAGCGGCAATGGCTGGCGCAGCACCGCGAGCTGCGGGTCGGCCTGGTGCTGCAGGCGCCGTATGCGCAGTACGACCGGCGCCTGCAGCGGTTGTCCGGGGCCAACGTCGACCTGATGAACTGGCTGGCCAAGTCCCTCGACGTCGAACTGACCTGGCGCAACTTCCCTGACCTGGCGCAACTGGAGGCCGCGGCCAGGGACGGCGAGATCGACATCGCGCCGGGCCTGACCCAGACGCCGGGGGCGCTGCGCCTGTGGCTGTTTTCCGATCCGTACATGCGCGTGCCGCAGTTGGTGGTCAGCGACCAGAAGGCCGGCGGCACGGTGGAGCTGGAGAAGCTCGACAGCCAGACCCGCGTCGCCGTGCGCATGCCGAGCGCCACGGCCGACTACCTGCGCAGCAATTATCCGCACCTCAATCTGCAAGGCGTGCCGATGGAGCGTCAGGCCCTGCAACTGTTGCTCGGTCAGCAGGCCGGTTATGCGGTGGTCGACGAGGCCCAGCTCGGGCGCCTCTCGGTGGAGCCGGAGTTTTCCGGGCTGGTGGTGGTCGGCGACATCGGTCTGCCGCAATTGCTGCGGGTGGCCACGCGGCGGGACTGGCCGGAACTGGCCGGCATCGTCGAAAGCGCCTTGCGGGTGATCCCGGCCAAGGACCTGGAGCGGCTGCACACCCGCTGGCTGCAGCCCAAGTACCCGCGGCTGTCGGAGTCGCCGGGGTTCTGGCAGAACCTGAGCCTGCTGTTCGCGGTGCTGCTGCTCAGTTGCGTGGCCATCGTGGCCTGGCAGCGGCGCCAGCAGCACAGCCTCGAACAGCGCCTGCTGGCCGCGCGGGAAGACATCGCCCTGCGCGCCGCCAGCGAAGAGGCCCTGCGCCTGACCCAGTTCTCCATCGACCAAAGCACCGTCGGCATTCTCTGGGTCAACTGGGACAGCCATGTGCGCTACGCCAACCGGGCGGCGGAGACCATGCTCGGCTACCCGCCGGGCGGGATCATCGAGCGGCCGCTGATCGACTTCGAGCCGGGCCTGCACATGGACCGCTGGCTGAACCTGTGGCGGCGCGCCAGGACCCGCGAGGAAGAACCGCTGAGCTTCGAAAGCCTGTGCGTGCGGGCCGACGGCAGCATCCTGCCGGCGGATGTGTCGCTGAGTTTCCTCAGGTTCCGCGACAGCGAGTACCTGGTGGTCTATCTCACCGACGTCACCGAACGCCGCCGGGCCCTGGCGGCCCTGCAGGAAAGCGAGGCGCGGCTCAAGGGCATCGCGGCCAACGTGCCGGGGCTGGTGTTCCGCCTGGAGCGGGCGCCGGTGACCGGGCAAATCGACTTCGCCTACATCAGCGAGGGCAGCGAGAGCCTGGTCGGCTACGCCCCGGCCGCCATCGCCCACCGCGACATGGGCCTGCGCAGCCTGGTGCATCCGGACGACAAGGCCAGCTATCACCAGACCCAGGACCGTGCGCTGGACACCGACAGCGACTGGACCTGGCAAGGCCGCATCCTCACCCGCCAGGGCGAACAGCGCTGGGCCGAGATCAAGGCGATCACCCGTCGGCTGGACGATGGCGCGTATGTCTGGGACGGCATCGTCTGGGACATCAGCGAAAGCAAGCGCATCGAGCTGGAGCTGGCCGCGTCCCGCGAGCAGTTGCGCGAGCTGTCGGCGCACCTCGAAAGCGTGCGCGAGGAGGAGAAGGCGCGCATCGCCCGGGAAGTGCACGATGAACTGGGGCAGATGCTCACGGTGCTGAAGCTGGAGACGTCGATGTGCGAACTGGCCTACGCACAGCTCGATCCCGGCCTGCACGAGCGGCTCAACAGCATGAAGCGTCTGATCGCCCAATTGTTCCAGTTGGTGCGGGATGTCGCGACGGCGCTGCGCCCGCCGATCCTGGACGCCGGGATCGCGTCGGCCATCGAGTGGCAGGCCCGGCGCTTCGAGGCCCGTACCCAGATCCCGTGCCTGGTGCAGGTGCCGGACAGCCTGCCGGCCCTCAGCGACGCCAAGGCCGTCGGCCTGTTCCGGATTCTCCAGGAGGCGCTGACCAATGTCATGCGCCATGCCCAGGCGCATACTGTGGAAGTGACGCTGGCCCTTGAAGGCGACGAACTGTGTCTGTCGGTCAGTGACGATGGCGTAGGATTTGTCGCCGCAGCCGGCAGGCCGACATCATTCGGCCTTGTGGGCATGCGCGAGCGGGTGTTGATCATGGGCGGCCGCCTGCAGCTCGACAGCGAGCCGGGGGAGGGCACCAGCCTGGTGGTGCGGGTGCCGGTGGATGAGGCCTGACGGCTCGCCCCGCAGGTGCGGCGCCGTGTCCGCGAATGAGATGGGCTCTGAAACGACAAGAATGGAGAACGACGTGATCCGTGTACTGGTAGCCGAAGACCACACCATCGTGCGCGAGGGCATCAAGCAATTGATCGGCCTGGCCAAGGATCTGCAAGTGGCGGGGGAGGCGAGCAACGGCGAACAGCTGCTCGAAACCCTGCGCAACGTGCCGTGCGAGGTGGTGCTGCTGGACATCTCGATGCCGGGCGTCAACGGCCTGGAGGCGATTCCGCGGATCCGCGCGCTGAACAACCCGCCGGCGATCCTGGTGCTGTCGATGCACGACGAGGCGCAGATGGCGGCGCGGGCGCTGAAGGTCGGCGCCGCCGGTTACGCCACCAAGGACAGCGACCCGTCGCTGCTGCTGACCGCCATCCGCAAGGTCGCGGCGGGCGGCCGCTACATCGATCCGGAACTGGCCGACCGCATGGTCTTCGAAGTCGGCCTGACCGATGCCCGGCCGTTGCATTCGCTGCTGTCGGAACGCGAATTCTCGGTGTTCGAGCGCCTGGCCCAGGGCGCCAACGTCAACGACATCGCCCAGCAGTTGGCCTTGAGCAGCAAGACCATCAGCACCCACAAGGCGCGGCTGATGCAGAAGCTCAACATCACCTCCCTCGCTGAACTTGTGAAGTACGCCATGGAGCACAAGCTGCTCTGACCTTTGCGGTTTCCCGGTGGCCGCCATCGCCAGCAGGCTGGCTCCCACAGGGTTGCGGGGTGAATGCAGAATCTGCGCCCGCCGCAAATCAGTGTGGGAGCCAGCCTGCTGGCGATGGCGTCCTCCAAGGCACCGCAGGAAGTTCCCACAGGCATCGGTTGCCGACATGTCCATTAGCGACACGACCCCTGCCCGCGATTGAGGCTTGCAGCTGCAAGCTTGCCTGCTTGTTTGCCCAAACGCGCCATCCTTGTAGGGCGATCCCTACCCCCAACCTTCCATCCGGCTGAGGCGAATCTCTCCTGCACCCCGATTTGCGCGGCTGCGGGCAGCCACTAGGCTTAATCCCACAGCAGTCATCAACAACAAAGGTGCGGGTATGAGCCAGGTCGAAACAAACGCAGGGGCCAGCGATGTGCTGGTCAGCTTTCGTGGAGTGCAGAAGAGCTACGACGGCGAGAACCTGATCGTCAAAGACCTCAACCTGGACATCCGCAAAGGCGAGTTCCTGACCCTGCTCGGGCCGTCCGGTTCGGGCAAGACCACCAGCCTGATGATGCTCGCCGGCTTCGAGACGCCGACCGCCGGGGAAATCCTGCTGGCGGGCCGTGCGATCAACAACGTGCCGCCGCACAAGCGCGACATCGGCATGGTGTTCCAGAACTACGCCCTGTTCCCGCACATGACCGTGGCCGAGAACCTGGCGTTTCCCCTGACCGTGCGCGGCCTGAACAAGAGCGACGTCACCGACAAGGTGAAAAAGGCCCTGGGCATGGTTCAGCTCGATGCGTTCGCCCAGCGCTATCCGGGGCAGTTGTCCGGCGGCCAGCAGCAGCGTGTGGCCCTGGCCCGCGCCTTGGTGTTCGAGCCGCAGCTGGTGCTGATGGACGAACCCCTGGGCGCCCTCGACAAACAGCTGCGCGAACACATGCAGATGGAGATCAAGCACCTGCACCAGCGCCTCGGCGTGACCGTGGTCTACGTGACCCACGACCAGGGCGAGGCCCTGACCATGTCCGATCGCGTCGCCGTGTTCCATCAGGGCGAGATCCAGCAGATCGCGCCGCCGCGCACCCTTTACGAAGAACCGAAGAACACCTTCGTCGCCAACTTCATCGGCGAGAACAACCGCCTCCACGGCCGCCTGCTCAGCCAGGACGGCGAGCGCTGCGTGGTCGAGCTCGGCCGCGGGGAAAAGGTCGAGGCGCTGGCGGTCAACGTCGGCCAGAGCGGCGAGCCGGTGACCCTGTCGATCCGTCCGGAGCGGGTGAGCCTCAACGGCTCCAGCGACCGCTGCGTCAACCGCTTCTCCGGGCGGGTGGCCGAATTCATCTATCTGGGCGACCACGTCCGGGTGCGCCTGGAAGTCTGCGGCAAGACCGACTTCTTCGTGAAACAGCCGATCGCCGAGCTCGATCCTGCGCTCAGCGTCGGCGACGTGGTTCCGCTCGGCTGGCAGGTCGAGCACGTCCGCGCGCTCGACCCTCTTCAAGAGGCGCATTGATCGCCCCCCGCAACACCAACACCAACCCTGCACGTGGAGAGAACAATAAATGTTGAGATCCCTGAAGTTCACCGCCCTGACCCTGGGCCTGATGGGTGCGGCAAGCGCCATGGCCGCAGGTCCCGACCTGACGGTGGTGTCGTTTGGCGGTGCGAACAAGGCGGCGCAAGTCAAAGCCTTCTACGCCCCGTGGGAAGCGGCGGGCAACGGCAAGATCGTCGCCGGCGAGTACAACGGCGAAATGGCCAAGGTCAAGGCCATGGTCGACACCAAGAGCGTGTCGTGGGACCTGGTGGAGGTCGAGTCGCCGGAGCTGTCCCGCGGCTGCGACGAAGATATGTTCGAGCAGCTCGACCCCGCGCTGTTCGGCAAGACCGAAGACTACGTCAAAGGCGCGATCCAGCCGTGCGGCGTAGGCTTCTTCGTGTGGTCGACCGTGCTGGCCTACAACGCCGACAAGCTCAAGACCGCACCGACCAGCTGGGCCGATTTCTGGGACACCAAGAAATTCCCGGGCAAGCGCGGCCTGCGCAAGGGCGCCAAGTACACCCTCGAATTCGCCCTGATGGCCGACGGCGTCGCGCCCAAGGACGTCTACAAGGAACTGGCCAGCAAGAACGGCCAGGACCGTGCGTTCAAGAAGCTGGACGAGCTGAAGCCGAACATCCAGTGGTGGGAAGCGGGTGCCCAGCCGCCGCAGTACCTGGCCTCCGGTGACGTGGTCATGAGCTCGGCCTACAACGGCCGGATCGCGGCGGTGCAGAAGGAATCCAACCTCAAGGTCGTGTGGAACGGCGGCATCTACGACTTCGACGCCTGGGCCATCCCGAAAGGCCTGGACAAGGCCCGCGCGGAAGCGGCGAAGAAGTTCATCGCCTACTCGGTGCAGCCGCAGCAGCAGAAGACCTACTCGGAAAACATCGCCTACGGTCCGGCCAACACCCAGGCGGTGCCGCTGCTGGCCAAGGATGTCCTGAAGGACATGCCGACCACCCCGGAAAACATCGCCAACCAGGTGCAGATCGACGTCAGCTTCTGGGCTGACAACGGCGAGCAGCTGGAGCAGCGCTTCAATTCCTGGGCGGCGAAGTAACCACACACCGGCCTTGTGGGTGAGTGGTTGTGGCGAGGGAGCTTGCTCCCGCCGGGGCTGCACAGCGGCCCCGAAACGCATGTGAGCGCTTTGCGCTCACGCGGGAGCGAGCTCCCTCGCCACACCGGCCTGCTCCCACAGGTGGGATGAATTAGAAAGATCGATTTGCGGAGTACGTCATGGCCATCGCCGTTCCCCTGAACGAGGGCAACAGCCCCACCTTGAAGCAGCGGCTCAAGCACGCCGAGCGGGTCAACCGCTGGAAGGCCCAGGCGCTGATCGCGCCGCTGGTGCTGTTTCTGTTGCTGGTGTTCCTGGTGCCGATCGTGGCGCTGCTCTACAAAAGCGTCGGCAACCCGGAAGTGGTCGGCGGCATGCCGCGCACCGTGGCGGCCATCGCCGGCTGGGACGGCCGTGGCCTGCCCGCCGAACCGGTCTACAAGGCGGCCGGCGAAGACCTCGCCGAGGCCCGCAAGAACCAGACGCTGGGCGATCTGTCCAAGCGCTTGAACATGGAGTTGGCCGGCTACCGCAGCCTGCTGACCAAAACCGCCCGGGGCCTGCCGTTCGCCACCGAACCGGCCTCCTATAAAGAAGCGCTGGAAGGCATCGACGAGCGCTGGGGCGATCCGGCCTACTGGCAAGCGGTGAAGCGCAACACGAGCAGCCTTACCCCGTTCTACCTGCTGGCGGCGGTCGACCACCGCATCGACGACCTCGGCGAACTGGCCCCGGCCACCCCGGATCAGGCGATCTACCTGGACATCTTCGCCCGCACGTTCTGGATGGGCCTGATCATCACCGGCATCTGCCTGGTGCTGGCCTATCCGCTGGCGTACCTGCTGGCGAACCTGCCGTCGCGCCAGAGCAACCTGCTGATGATCCTGGTGCTGCTGCCGTTCTGGACGTCGATCCTGGTGCGGGTCGCGGCGTGGATCGTGCTGCTGCAGTCGGGCGGCCTGATCAACAGCGCGCTGATGGCCATGGGCATCATCGACAAGCCGCTGGAACTGGTGTTCAACCGCACCGGGGTCTACATCTCGATGGTGCACATCCTGCTGCCGTTCATGATCCTGCCGATCTACAGCGTGATGAAGGGCATCTCGCCGACCTACATGCGCGCCGCGATCTCCCTCGGCTGCCACCCGTTCGCCAGCTTCTGGCGGGTGTACTTCCCGCAGACCTACGCCGGCGTCGGCGCCGGTTGCCTGCTGGTGTTCATCCTCGCCATCGGCTACTACATCACCCCGGCGCTGCTGGGCAGCCCGAACGATCAGATGGTCAGCTACTTCGTCGCGTTCTACACCAACACCAGCATCAACTGGGGCATGGCCACCGCGCTCGGCGGGCTGCTGCTCCTGGCCACCGTGGTGCTCTATCTGATCTACAGCTGGCTGGTGGGCGCGAGCCGCCTGCGCCTGGGCTAAGGGGAAAACCGAAATGCTGAGTCCTTACATGTCGCCCGTCGAACGGGTGTGGTTCTACAGCCTGCGGATCCTCTGCGGCCTGATCCTGCTGTTCCTGATCCTGCCGGTGCTGGTGATCGTGCCGCTGTCGTTCAACTCGGGGAGCTTTCTGGTGTACCCGCTGCAAGGCTTCTCGCTGCAGTGGTACCACGATTTCTTCGCCTCGGCCGAATGGATGCGCTCGCTCAAGAACAGCATCATCGTCGCCCCGGCCGCGACCGTGCTGGCGATGGTGTTCGGCACGCTGGCGGCCATCGGCCTGACCCGCGGGGACTTCCCCGGCAAGTCGCTGGTGATGGCGCTGGTGATTTCGCCGATGGTGGTGCCGGTGGTGATCATCGGCGTGGCCAGCTACCTGTTCTTCGCGCCGCTGGGGCTGGGCAACAGCTTCTTCTCGCTGATCGTGGTGCATGCGGTGCTGGGGGTGCCGTTCGTGATCATCACCGTGTCCGCGACCCTGCAGGGCTTCAACCACAACCTGGTGCGCGCCGCCGCCAGCCTCGGCGCCTCGCCGCTGGTGACCTTCCGCCGGGTGACCCTGCCGCTGATCGCGCCGGGGGTGATCTCCGGGGCGCTGTTCGCCTTCGCGACGTCGTTCGACGAGGTGGTGGTGACCCTGTTCCTCGCCGGCCCCGAGCAGGCGACCCTGCCCCGGCAGATGTTCAGCGGCATCCGCGAAAACCTCAGCCCGACCATCGCCGCCGCCGCCACGCTGCTGATCGCCTTCTCGGTGATCCTGCTGCTGACGCTGGAATGGCTGCGCGGGCGCAGCGAGAAACTGCGCACCGCCCAGGTCTGAGGCCGCCTACCGATTTGCGGCGCCTTCATTGGCGCCATCGCCAGCAGGCTGGCTCCCACAGGATTCACCGCAGCCAAGATTGTGGGAGCCGGCCTGCCGGCGATGGCATCGGCGCGGTGGCCATTCATGCGCTGAATGGCAGACAACCCCGAATCCCCAGCTACGCTTGTGCTCAGCTCCCACATCTATAAGAGGCTGCGCACAATGAGTCTTTCCTCGTTCAAGATCGCTCACAAACTGATCACCGGCGCCGGGGCCATCGAGCAACTGGCGGCGGAACTGACACGGCTGGATGTCGACAACCCGCTGATCGTCACCGACGCCGCGCTGGTCAGGTCCGGCACCGTGGAACTGGCGCTGGCGCAGATGGGCGGGCGCGACTACGAGATCTTCGACCGGGTGCAGCCGGATCCGGAAACCGCCATCGTCGAGGACTGCATGCGCACCTACCGCGAGGGCGGGCACGACGGGCTGATCGGCCTCGGCGGCGGCAGCGCCATCGACATCGCCAAGAGCGTCGCGGCGTACGCCGGCTACCACGGTGCGCTGGAAGACCTGTTCGGCGTCGACCAGGTGCCGCGCAAGGGGCCGCCGCTGATCGCCATCCCGACCACCGCCGGCACCGGCTCGGAAGTGACCAACGTCGCGATCCTCTCGGACAAGGCCGCGCAGCTGAAAAAGGGCATCGTCAGCGACTACCTGTTGCCGGACGTGGCGCTGGTCAGCCCACAGATGACCCTGACCTGCCCGCGCGGGGTCACCGCCGCCAGCGGCGTCGATGCCCTGGTGCATGCCATCGAGTCGTACCTGTCGGTCAATGCCTCGCCGATCACCGATTCCCTGGCCATCGGCGCGGTCAGGCTGATCGCCAAGGCGTTGCCCAAGGCCTACGCCAACGGGGCCAACCTGCAGGCCCGGGAAGACATGGCCACCGCCAGCCTGATGGCCGGCATGGCGTTCGGCAATGCCGGGGTCGGCGCGGTGCATGCGCTGGCCTACCCGCTGGGCGGGCGCTTCAACGTGGCCCATGGCGTGAGCAACGCGCTGTTGCTGCCCCATGTCATGACCTGGAACAAGATGGCCTGCGTCGAACGGATGCAGGATATCGCCGAAGCCATGGGGGTGAAGACCGCCGGCCTGAGCGCCAACGAAGCGGCGGACAAGGCCGTGCAGGCGATGGCCGACCTGTGCGCGGCGGTGGAGATCCCGGTCGGGTTGCGCAGCGTCGGCGTGCCGCAGGAGGCGATCCCGGCCATGGCCGTGGAGGCCGCCGGGATCGAGCGCCTGATGCGCAACAACCCGCGCCGGCTCAGCGCCGCCGACATCGAGAAGATCTACCGCGCGGCTTACTGAGGCGCGGCGGCCGTCCGTCATGGCACAACCCAATCATCGCGGTCACGGTGCGCGCGCCAAAGCATGAGGCTACAATGCGCGCCATCGTGATTTGGCTCAGAAAAGGTGCGTCATGCAGCCCTTCGTAATTGCTCCGTCGATTCTCTCCGCCGACTTCGCCCGCCTGGGCGAGGAAGTGGACAACGTCCTGGCCGCCGGCGCCGACTTCGTTCACTTCGATGTCATGGACAACCACTACGTGCCGAACCTGACCATCGGCCCGATGGTCTGCGCGGCGCTGCGCAAGTACGGCGTCACCGCACCGATCGACGCGCACCTGATGGTCAGCCCGGTGGACCGCATCGTCGGCGACTTCATCGAGGCCGGCGCCACCTACATCACCTTCCACCCGGAAGCCTCGCTGCACGTCGACCGTTCGCTGCAGCTGATCCGCGAGGGCGGCTGCAAGTCCGGCCTGGTGTTCAACCCGGCCACCCCGCTGGACGTGCTCAAGTATGTGATCGACAAGGTCGACATGGTGCTGCTGATGAGCGTCAACCCAGGCTTCGGCGGGCAGAAGTTCATTCCCGCCACCCTCGACAAGCTGCGCGAGGCGCGGGCGATCATCGACGCGTCGGGCCGCGACATTCGCCTGGAGATCGACGGCGGCGTCAACGTCAACAACATCCGCGAGATCGCCGCGGCCGGCGCCGACACCTTCGTGGCCGGCTCGGCGATCTTCAACGCGCCGGACTACAAGGAAGTCATCGACAAGATGCGCTCCGAACTGGCGTCGGCCCGTCCATGAGCGGTTTTGAGCAGCTGTTCCCGGGGCAACTGCCGCGGTTGGTGATGTTCGATCTGGATGGCACGCTGATCGATTCGGTTCCTGACCTGGCGGCGGCTGTGGACAACATGCTGCTCACCCTCGGCCGCGAGCCCGCCGGCCTTGAGGCGGTGCGCGAGTGGGTCGGCAACGGCGCGCCGGTGCTGGTGCGCCGGGCGCTGGCCGGCGGTCTGGACCATTCGGCGGTGGACGACGCCGAGGCCGAGCGGGCGCTGGAGGTCTTCATGGAGGCCTACGGCGCCAGCCATGAGCTGACCGTGGTCTACCCCGGCGTGCGCGACACCCTCAAGTGGCTGCACAAGCAGGGCGTGGCCATGGCCCTGATCACCAACAAGCCGGAGCGTTTCGTCGCGCCGCTGCTGGACCAGATGAAGATCGGCCGCTACTTCAAGTGGATCATCGGCGGCGACACCCTGCCGCAGAAGAAACCGGATCCGGCGGCGCTGTTCTTCGTCATGAAGATGGCCGGCATCCCGGCCTCGCAGTCGCTGTTCGTCGGCGATTCGCGCAGCGATGTGCTGGCGGCGAAAGCGGCGGGGGTCAAGTGCGTCGGCCTCACCTACGGCTACAACCACGGACGGCCGATCGCCGAGGAATCCCCGGCGCTGGTGATCGACGATTTGCGCACGCTAATTCCCGGTTGCCTGGATCCGGCCGCTGGGATAACGTTGCCCGACGCTTCTCAATCCCCTTCTGGAAACGCCATCGTGGTGGTCACCCGCAAACTCTGGATGAAAGTCATCAAGGCCCTGGCCCGTTGGCGTTGGCGCGCCTGACGTGATCCTGGCCGGCCCTGCCGGCGCGTTTGCACACCTGACCGATTTGCACCTCACACCACGAGGCACCCCATGATCCGCGAAGAATTCCTGCGCCTGGCCGCTGCCGGCTACAACCGCATCCCGCTGGCCTGCGAAACCCTGGCCGACTTCGACACGCCGCTGTCGATCTACCTGAAGCTGGCCGACCAGCCCAACTCCTACCTGCTCGAATCGGTGCAGGGCGGCGAGAAGTGGGGCCGCTACTCGATTATCGGCCTGCCGTGCCGCACCGTGCTGCGGGTCCATGACCACCACGTGAGCGTCACCGTCGACGGCGTCGAGACCGAAAGCCACGACGTCGAAGACCCGCTGGCGTTCGTCGAGGCCTTCAAGGCCCGCTACAACGTGCCGACCATCGCCGGCCTGCCGCGCTTCAACGGCGGCCTGGTGGGCTACTTCGGCTACGACTGCGTGCGCTACGTGGAAAAACGCCTGGGCAAATGCCCGAACCCGGATCCGCTGGGCGTGCCGGACATCCTGCTGATGGTCTCCGACGCCGTGGTGGTGTTCGACAACCTCGCCGGCAAGATGCACGCCATCGTCCTGGCCGATCCGTCCCGGGCCGACGCCTATGAGCAGGGCCAGGCGCAGCTGCAGGCGCTGCTTGAGAAGCTCCGTCAGCCGATCACCCCGCGCCGCGGCCTGGACTTCGGCAAGCAACAGGCGGCCGAGCCGGTGTTCCGCTCCAGCTTCACCCAGGACGACTACGAAAAAGCCGTCGACACCATCAAGGAATACATCCTGGCCGGCGACTGCATGCAGGTCGTGCCGTCCCAGCGCATGTCGATCGACTTCAAGGCCGCGCCGATCGACCTGTACCGCGCGCTGCGCTGCTTCAACCCGACGCCGTACATGTACTTCTTCAACTTCGGCGACTTCCACGTGGTCGGCAGTTCGCCGGAAGTGCTGGTGCGGGTCGAAGACAACCTGATCACCGTGCGCCCGATCGCCGGCACCCGCCCGCGCGGGGCCACCGAAGAGGCGGACCTGGCGCTGGAGGAGGACCTGCTGTCGGACGACAAGGAAATCGCCGAGCACCTGATGCTGATCGACCTGGGCCGCAACGACACCGGGCGCGTCTCGGAGGTCGGCTCGGTGAAGCTCACCGAGAAGATGGTCATCGAGCGCTACTCCAACGTGATGCACATCGTCTCCAACGTCACCGGCCAACTGAAGGAAGGCCTGACCGCGATGGACGCGCTGCGGGCGATCCTGCCGGCGGGCACCTTGTCCGGCGCGCCGAAGATCCGCGCGATGGAAATCATCGACGAGCTGGAGCCGGTCAAGCGCGGCGTGTACGGCGGTGCGGTGGGGTACTTCGCCTGGAACGGCAACATGGACACCGCCATCGCGATCCGCACGGCGGTGATCAAGGACGGCGAACTGCATGTGCAGGCCGGCGGCGGCATCGTGGCCGACTCGGTGCCGGCGCTGGAGTGGGAAGAGACCATCAACAAGCGCCGGGCGATGTTCCGCGCCGTGGCGTTGGCCGAGCAGACCCCGGACTGACATCGGGTTGCCCTGTGGCTGGGTGACGCCATCATTCTTCTGGATGTCGTGGCCGGATGCCCCTGTGGCGAGGGAGCTTGCTCCCGCTGGCCTGCAACGCAGGCCCATCGCAACAGGGCCGCTTCGCGCCCCGGCGGGAGCAAGCTCCCTCGCCACAAAAAGAAAGCGGCGCCTGAGAAGGCGCCGCTTTTTTGTTGCCTGCGTATCAGAAGTCCAGGCTCACCCCGACATTCACTCCTTGCTGGGTGAAGTCGTCGTCCTTGCGGATGTTGTAGCTGGCGCGCAACGCCACTTCCTTGCTGAGGTTGTGGCTCACGCCCAGGTTCAGGCGGTTGAGGTTGGTCTGCGGGGTATAGCCTTCGAGGGTGAAGCGGTTGTTCGGCAGGCTGTTGAGGTTGATGGTCAGGTCCTGGGCGTCGTCGTTGTACTCGCGTTCATGGGCGAACTCGCCGAACACTTGGGTCTGCGCGGTGATCTGGTACTTGCCCTGGATGCCGAGGCCCAGGCGACGGGAAATGCGTGACTGGTCGTCGAAGGTCAGCGCAGTGGCGTCCGCGCCTTTTTCCGAGTAGCCATCCACCTGCGCCTTGCCGAAGTCGGCGCTGACGAACGGCGACAGGTGCCACGGGCTGCTCGCCTCGGGCGCGATGTCGTAGCCCACGCGGCCGCCGATGGCCAGCACGTAGCCGTCGGTGTCGCCTTTCTCCCCGCGTTCGTTGACCCCCAGCTGGAACTTGCGCTTGAGGCTGTCGTAGTCCAGGCGGCCGGCGGTCATCGCCAGGTCGCCCCACCAGCGGTTCTGCTGGTACTGGGCGAACACGGTGCCCATGTAGGAATTGAGCTTGTAGTCCGAGTCGTTGTCGCCGGCCTCGAGCTTCTGGTGATAGAGCCCGGCCGCGACGCCGACGCGCCAGGCGTCGTCGAGGCGGTAGCTGGCGCCGATGTTCAGGTTGTAGCCGTTGCCGTCGGCGCTGGCTGCGGCGCTCTGGTCATCGAAGTCCTGATGCTGGCCGCCGGCGGCGACGATGGCCCGCCATTGGCCCACGCCCTGCCAGTTCTCCCAGTCGGCCAGCCATTGGTTGCGCAACTCGTCCTGGTGCGCGCGCAGCGAGCCTTGGGCCATTTCCGGCAGCAGGGTCAGCTCCCACGGCGCGGCCAGCAGCGAGTAGGCGTAGTCGGCGATCAGGCGCTGCCCGGCCTCGGTGGGGTGCACCGAATCGTTGAAGATCAGCTTGGTCGGATCCGGCGTGGCGCTGTTGATGCCGTACCGCGCGTTCTCGGTGCAGCCGCTGCCGCTGAAGCAGGTGGCGACCAGGTTCTGGTCGGTGGCCAGGCCGAACTGGGCCGGGTTGGCGAACACTTCGCTGAGCAGCAGCGGAATGTTCAGCGGAATGACGTTGGCGTTGACGCCTTGCAGTTGGCTGACCAGCTCGGTGTTGAACTGGGCGCTGAGCTGCGAGGTGAAGGCCTGCAGCGGCGAGCCGTTGATGGCCGGGGTGAGGCCGATGTCCGGCAGCAGCCAGACCATGATGTAGCGGGCGCCGGCGCCTTGCAGGGTCTGCACGCTGTCGACCAGGCGGTCGGCGGCGGCGCTGGCCTGGGCGAGGCTGGTGACGCGGCCCTGGAGGAAGTCGTTGCCGCCGCCGGTCAGGTAGTACAGCGCGTTCGGGTCGGCGCGAAAGCCGTTGGACGGCAGGTAGCCGGTGCGGGTGCGTTCGCCGGAGGCGGACGAGCTGGTGATCGAGTCCAGGATCTGGTCGGTGCGGTAGCCGCCGACGGCCCAGTTGTTGCCGTCCGGCAGGCCTTGGTTGGCGCGCACCGCCGAGTCGGCGGAGGCGGTCTGGTCCGGCGTGAAGCCCAGGCGGCCGCCGAGCAGTTGGGTGGCGTTCAGCGAATAGAATTCGCCGCTGCCGTCCTGATAGGCCGGGCCGGTGCGGTTGGTGAAGCGCTTGCCCGAGCCGGCCGGGCCGCCGCTGTCGGTGAACGTCCCGGCGTCGCTGAGGCTGTCGCCGAAGACGACGAAATTCGAGTAGGGATTGGGTGCGGCGACCGCCTGGGCGCAGGCCATTGCGAGCAAGCATCCGGCCAGCGGTACGAACAACGTCTGTTTGATCATGGGCAAGTCCGTTTATTTATTGTTGTAGTGAACGAAACGACAGTACCAAAAACATCCGGCGTTTTGCCATCTGTCGCGAACACTCCCCGGTTTTGATGTGCCTGCTTCGATTTGGCCGCCGGCCGGCCCCGCCATCATATTGCACGCTCTGCCCAGCTAAGTTACTGTGCCGGAACGTATGAACGAGACCTTCCCCGTGTTGATCGTCAGCAAACTCCTGGATCAAGTCATCAAGGCGCACGCCCGCTGGCGTTGGCGCGCCTGAATCTTCTCTGCCGGCCCCGCCGGATCTGTACCGCTTTGCCTTCCTTGCCCGTTTGATTGACCGCTGTGCCGGCGCGACCTTCGCGTCCGACATCGTGCAGCGCCCTGCGGGCAGGCCATCCGAAGGCTGTCTTCACGCCAGAATTCAAGAGGTTCGAAACGCCATGTTGCTGATGATCGACAACTACGACTCCTTTACCTACAACGTTGTGCAATACCTCGGCGAGCTGGGGGCCGAGGTCAAGGTCGTGCGCAACGACGAACTGACCGTCGCCGAAATCGAAGCGCTCAACCCGGAGCGCATCGTGGTGTCCCCGGGCCCCTGCACCCCGACCGAAGCCGGCGTCTCCATCGAGGCCATCAAGCACTTCGCCGGCAAGCTGCCGATCCTCGGCGTCTGCCTCGGCCACCAGTCCATCGGCCAGGCCTTCGGCGGCGATGTGGTGCGTGCCCGCCAAGTGATGCACGGTAAGACTAGCCCGGTATTCCACGAGGACAAGGGCGTGTTCGCAGGCCTGAACCGGCCGCTGACCGTCACCCGCTATCATTCCCTGATCGTCAAGCGCGAGACCTTGCCCGACTGCCTGGAGCTGACCGCCTGGACGCAGCACGAGGACGGCTCGGTGGACGAGATCATGGGCCTGCGCCACAAGACCCTGAACATCGAAGGCGTGCAGTTCCACCCGGAATCGATCCTGACCGAACAGGGCCATGAACTGTTCGCCAACTTCCTCAAACAGACCGGCGGCGTGCGCTAAGGACCTTTCATGAACATCAAGACAGCCCTGAGCCGCATCGTCGACCACCTCGACCTCAGCACCGAAGAAATGCGCGATGTGATGCGCGAAATCATGACCGGCCAATGCACCGACGCGCAGATCGGCGCGTTCATGATGGCCATGCGCATGAAGAGCGAGAGCATCGACGAGATCGTCGGCGCGGTATCGGTCATGCGCGAGCTGGCGGACACGGTCGAGCTCAAGACCCTCGACCGCGTGGTGGACGTGGTGGGCACCGGCGGCGACGGCGCGAACATCTTCAACGTGTCCACCGCCTCGTCGTTCGTCGTCGCGGCGGCCGGCTGCACCGTGGCCAAGCACGGCAACCGTGCGGTGTCGGGCAAGAGCGGCAGCGCCGACCTGCTGGAGGCCGCCGGCATCTACCTGAACCTGACCCCGACCCAGGTGGCCCGCTGCATCGACAACGTCGGCATCGGTTTCATGTTCGCCCAGACCCACCACAAGGCCATGAAGCACGCCGCCGGCCCGCGCCGCGAGCTCGGTCTGCGCACCCTGTTCAACATGCTCGGCCCGCTTACGAATCCGGCCGGTGTGAAGCATCAGGTGGTGGGCGTGTTCACCCAGGCCCTGTGCCGGCCATTGGCCGAAGTCTTGCAGCGCCTGGGCAGCAAGCATGTGCTGGTGGTGCATTCGAAGGACGGCCTGGACGAGTTCAGCCTCGCGGCGCCGACCTTCGTGGCCGAGCTGAAGGATGGCCAGATCAGCGAGTATTGGGTCGAGCCGGAAGACCTGGGCATGAAGAGCCAGAGCCTGCACGGCCTGTCGGTCGAGGGCCCGGAAGCGTCGCTGGCGCTGATCCGCGATGCGCTGGGCAAGCGCAAGACCGAAAACGGCCAGAAAGCCGCTGAAATGATCGTGCTCAATGCCGGTGCGGCGTTGTACGCCGCCGACCTGGCCAGCAGCCTTAAAGAGGGCGTCGAGCTTGCGCACGACGCCCTGCACACCGGTCTCGCTCGGGAGAAGCTCGAGGAGCTGGGTGCCTTTACCGCGGTATTCAAAGTGGAGAATGAGGGATGAGTGTACCGACGGTTCTGGAAAACATTCTGGCCCGCAAGTTTCAGGAAGTCGCCGAGCGCAGCGCCCGCGTTAGCCTGAGCGAGCTGGAAGGCCTGGCCAGGACGGCCGATGCACCCCGTGGTTTCGCCACGGCGCTGCTTTCGCAAGCCAAGAAGAAGCAGCCGGCGGTCATCGCCGAGATCAAGAAGGCCTCGCCGAGCAAGGGCGTGATCCGCGAAAACTTCGTGCCCGCGGACATCGCCAAGAGCTACGAGAAGGGCGGGGCGACCTGCCTGTCGGTGCTGACCGACATCGACTACTTCCAGGGCGCCGACGCCTACCTGCAGCAGGCCCGCGCGGCCTGTTCGCTGCCGGTGATCCGCAAGGACTTCATGATCGATCCGTACCAGATCGTCGAAGCCCGCGCCCTGGGCGCCGATTGCGTGCTGCTGATCGTCTCCGCCCTGGATGACGTGAAGATGAAGGAGCTGGCGTCGGTCGCCAAGGACGTCGGTCTCGACGTGCTGGTGGAGGTCCACGACGGCGATGAGCTGGAGCGTGCGCTGAAGACCCTCGACACGCCGTTGGTGGGGATCAACAACCGTAACCTGCACACCTTCGACGTCAGCCTGGAGACCACCCTCGACCTGCTGCCGCGCATCCCGCGCGACCGCCTGGTGATCACCGAGAGCGGCATCCTCAACCGTGCCGACGTCGAACTGATGGAAATCAGCGACGTTTATGCGTTCCTGGTCGGCGAGGCGTTCATGCGCGCCGAAAGCCCGGGCACCGAGCTGCAGCGCCTGTTCTTCCCGGAACGCGGCGTTCCTGTGAGCGGTTCGACCCTCGACTGACCCTTCCACGCCGGCGCCCGTGCCCCCTGTGGGAGCGGGCTTGCCCGCGAAGGCGGCATAAGACTCACCTCAGACCACAAGTCCCATGGAAACCTTATGATCCCCACGTCCCTGACCATCGAATCCGGACTGCAGGCCGAACAGGACTTGCTGGCCTCCGTCTGCGCCGGTGATTCCGAGTCCGGCCTGCTGTTCTGGCGCCCGAGCGACCGGGCGCTGGTCATGCCGCGCCGCCTCAACCGCCTGCCCGGGTTCGAGCACGCCTGCGAAGTGTCGGCCGCGGCCGGCTGGCCGGTGCTGCTGCGGGAAACCGGCGGAGAACCGGTGCCGCAGTCGGCCTCGACCGTCAACATCGCGCTGGTGTACGCACCGCCGCGCAGTGAGGGCGACCTGAACCGGATCGAGACCGGCTACCGGCGCCTGTGCGACCCGATCTGCCGGCTGTTGGATGAGATGGGCGGCACGTCTTCCTTGGGCGAGATCGACGGCGCGTTCTGCGACGGCCGGTTCAACGTCAACCTCGACGGGCGCAAGATGGTCGGCACCGCCCAGCGCTGGCGCCAGAGTCAGGGCGGTCAGCGGCCGGTGGGGCTGGTGCACGGTGCGATGCTGATGGATGACGAGCGCGAATCGATGGCCGCGGCCGTCAACCGCTTCAATGAGGCCTGCGGGCTGGAGCAGCGGGTGCGTGCGCAAAGCCACATTGCGCTGCATGAGAAGTTTCCGGATGCGCAGGCGTTGACGCGTCTCGAGGCGCTCTTCCGGGACATGCTGGCGCAGGTCTACGGCGCTTGAGCCTGCGGGCTCAGCGCGTGCCGAAGACCACCATGGTCTTGCCTTTCACGTCCACCAGGTTGCGGTCTTCCAGGTCCTTGAGCACGCGGCCGACCATCTCCCGCGAACAACCGACGATCCGGCCGATTTCCTGACGGGTCACCTTGATCTGCATGCCGTCCGGATGGGTCATCGCATCGGGCTGCTTGCACAGCTCCAGCAGGCAACGGGCCACGCGGCCGGTCACGTCGAAAAACGCCAGATCGCCGACCTTGCGTGTGGTGTTGCGCAGGCGTTGTGCGATTTGTCCGCTGAGCACGTAAAGAATGTCCGGATCCTGTTGCGACAGTTCCCGGAACTTCGCGTAGCTGATTTCCGCGACTTCGCATTCGACCTTGGCCCGCACCCAGGCGCTGCGCTCCTGCTCCTGGCCGGCCTGCTCGAACAGCCCCAGTTCGCCGAAGAAGTCCCCGGCGTTGAGGTAGGCGATGATCATCTCCCGGCCGTCGTCGTCCTCGATCAGGATCGTCACCGAACCCTTGATGATGAAGTACAGCGTGTCGGAGCGGTCGCCGGCGCAGATGATGTTGCTCTTGGCCGCATGTCGGCGGCGCTGGCAATGCATCAACAGCTTGTCGAGGTTCTTGATTTTGGGGGTGGGGGTAATACCAACCATGGTTGTATCCCGAAAAGACTGCACGGTGATGTTTGGTTTTCTTATGAGGCGTCGTCAGCGGCCGTTGAAAGGTTGGCCGGGCGTCAGTGATTTGGCGCCAGCTTACCAGACACTTCCTTGAAGATTCGAGAATTTACCTACGTCATGGCCGTATCCGTCCTAGGAATGGCAGTCGCTGTCAAAGCGTAGCCCTGTGCTAAGCTGGCGGCCCTTTTTTCTACAGTGGAGTCTTGGCGATGAAGGCACGCATCCAATGGGCTGGCGAAGCCATGTTCCTCGGCGAATCCGGCAGCGGCCATGTCGTGGTCATGGACGGTCCGCCGGAGGCCGGCGGCCGCAACCTGGGTGTCCGCCCGATGGAGATGCTCCTGCTGGGCGTCGGCGGCTGCAGCAATTTCGACGTGGTCAGCATCCTGAAGAAGGCCCGTCAGGCGGTCGAAAGCTGCGAAGCGTTCCTGGACGCCGAGCGCGCGACCGAAGACCCGAAGGTCTTCACCAAGATCCACATGCATTTCGTGGTCAAGGGCCGTGGCCTGAAGGAAGCCCAGGTCAAGCGCGCCATCGAGCTGTCCGCCGAGAAGTACTGCTCGGCCTCGATCATGCTGGGCGCGGCCGGCGTGGCCATCACCCACGACTACGAGATCGTCGAGCTCGGCTGAGCCGACATTCAACTATCATAAAAGCAGTGCAGACTCTGGCGATCCCCCGCCGACGTCTGCATAATGCGCCACTTTTTTCACGGCAGTGACCGGTCGGCAGACGGGTCATGCGCCTGAACAGATAACCAAAATCGCCATCGCGAAGAGGTGTTAACCGTCCTACGCAGGTGCGTCGTTCGCACTTGACGGGCATGCTTGATCACGCGGCCGTGCCGCATACATAGAGAGTTTTCAACGGTGAAAAGCAAACTCAAGCTCCACGGGTTCAACAACCTGACAAAGACCTTGAGCTTCAACATCTATGACATCTGCTACGCGGAAACCCCGCAAGACCAGCAGGCCTACGTCGAGTACATCAACAAAGAGTACAACGCGAAGCGCCTGACGCAGATCCTCACGGAAGTTGTCGATATCATTGGTGCCAATATCCTGAACATTGCCAGTCAGGACTATGAACCCCAAGGCGCCAGCGTCACGATTCTGATCTCTGAAGAGCCGGTGACCCCGACCGACAGCCAGATCGAAGAGTCTCCGGGCCCGCTGCCCGAGATCATCCTCGCCCACCTCGACAAGAGCCACATCACGGTGCACACCTACCCGGAAATCCATCCGGACGCCGGCATCGCGACCTTCCGTGTGGACATCGACGTGTCGACCTGCGGCGTGATTTCACCGCTCAAAGCGCTCAACTTCCTGATTCACCAGTTCGATTCGGACATCGTGACCGTGGATTACCGTGTGCGCGGCTTCACCCGTGACGTCGAAGGCAACAAGCACTTCTTCGACCACGAGATCAACTCG
>NZ_JBIVHR010000058.1:0-9001 GCF_044749305.1 Pseudomonas sp. NPDC089534
TGCCGGCCCCATCACCAGCAGGCTGGCTCCCACAGGATTTTGCGCTGGCCTGCCAATAGTGCGACCACCACCGGCCCCTGTGGGAGCTAGCCTGCTAGCGATGACGGCCTCACCGGCGACTACACTGTCCAGCCATCCGCAATCCCAAAGGAATGATTCCGGCGCTCCACAGTCGGAGTTCAGGTATCCGCCCACCCAGGAGCTTCACCGATGAACAGCAGAACCCTGATCGCCACCCTGGCCTTGGCCGCCGGCCTCGCCGCCACCGGAACAGCCCTTCAAGCCGCCGAGACCTCCAGCAGCCCAAGCGTGCAGTCCCCGACCGGCAACCGCGCCTTGAAGGTCAACGACCGCGCCCCGGACATCTACCAACGCAGCGAAAAGGCAATCACCGACTGGCGCCGCAAAGGCCTCAAGGACCCCGAACCACAGGCGCAATGGGTGCAGATCGACGACAAGTACGTGATGGTGATGATCACCAACGGCACCATCGTGGAGATTCAGCCGGTGGTGCGTTGAGCCCGTGGCCACACTTGGCCAGGGAAGACAGACTGCACACCCAAATCCTGAGCCTCACTCGACGCGAGTGCCGCTGAGCACCTGGCCGCCCCCCAACCGATACTGATTGTTCCCGCTGCGCTTGGCCTCGTACATCGCAAGATCCGCGATGTGCAGCAGCCGATCCATGGTCGGCGCATGGTCGGGAAAGACCGCGACCCCCAGGCTGCTGCCGATGTGGCGCTGGTCGTTGCCGATGGTGATCGGCGGGGACAGTTCGGCGAAGATCTTCTGGCAGATGCGGCGGGCTTCGTCCGGCAGGTTCAGGCCCGGCGCCAGGCCCTGGAGGATGACCACAAACTCGTCGCCGCCGATCCGCGCGACGGTGTCGCTGGCACGCAGGATGCGCTTGAGGCGGGTGGCGGTGGTGATCAGCACGCGGTCGCCGGCGGCGTGGCCGTAGCGGTCGTTGATCGCCTTGAAACCGTTGAGGTCCACGAACACCAGGGCCACCCGGGTCGCAGTGAGCCGCGCCTGCTCCAGCGCCTGCGACAGGCGTTCCTCCAGCACCAGGCGGTTGGGCAGGCCGGTCAGCGGGTCGAAGTGGGCCAGGTGCTGAAGGTAACTGGCCGAGGCCTTCTCCTCGGTGATGTCGCGCACCACGCCCATCATCTTGATCATGGTGTCGTGGTCGTTCTTCACCACGTTGCCGGTTTCCCGCAGCCAGCGGATGGTGCCGTCGGGCCAGACCACGCGGTACTCCTCGTCGTGGTTCTCGCCGGTCTCCAGGCACCGCAGCTCGCCGGCCCGCACCTTGGCGCGGTCGTCCGGGTGCACGCAGGAGCAGAACAGCGCGTAGGAGGGCGTCACTTCACCGATCTTGAACCCGAACATGCCGAAGATCGCGTCCGACCAATACAGCCGGTCCGTGTCGACCTCCCAGTCCCAGGTGCCGATCCGGGCGAAATACTGGCTGCGCTTGAAACGCTCGGCATCGCCGTCCTGCCGGATGTGCGGGCCTTCGGCTGCGCGGGTCAGCAGTTCGCGGTACTCCGCGAGCTGCCGGCGCAGGGAACGTTCGCGGCGGATCAAGACGATGATCACAGCCAGCATGACGGTGCCGAGGGCGAGGCTGATCCAGAGTTGAGTCATTCAAGCGCTGCCGTCATGGCGTATCGGTCCGAGAGTGATGGCGGGTGGCTATCTTAAATCACACGACAATTGGGATGCATCGCATTCTTCCTGAACGGCACTAGACTTGTCGGTTATGCAATGAACGCGGCCACAGGCCTTTGGCAGGGAGACTATCGGTGTGACTCAGCCAAGCACGACAGCGGGAGTGTCTTCGGCAGACGGTTCGCCGTTGTCCACTCACTTCGGCGGGCCGACCCTCTTGTTCGGCGCCTATCTGTTTTTCTATTCCTGGCTGCACCTGTTTTATTACTTCAAGACGTTCGGCATTTCCCTGATCTCGCTGGACATCTCCATTTATTTTTATCTTGCGTTCGCCTGGACGGCCGCGAAGCTGTTCGGCGTGTGGGTTCCGATCATTCTGGCGGTGGGAGCCATTGTTTACGTCGGGCTGAACAGTGCCTGGGCGCTTGATCAGAAACCGGTCTGGCATTTCACTCATAAAGTGCTGTTTGTGCTGTTTCTGGTCGGCGGCTTATGGGGCACAGCCAGTCTGGCCGAGTATTTCGGCACCCTGCAGGCGCAGCAGGTGCGGGACGGCGGCGTGCTGCGCCCCGTTCAACTGCATTTCGAGGAAAAGTACGCGAAGGTTTTCCCTGCGGTGCTTGGGCAGTCTGTACAGACAAAAGACAGCGTGACAGAAGCCGTATTGCTCATCGAAACCGACACGACGTATTACGTGCTGGTGCAAAAGGTACTGATGAGGACAAGCAGCCAGCCGCAGCGTTATGACTCGTTCGGCAATGTTTACCAGATACCCAAGAAACAAGTGTCTTACATCGGGTTTGAAATACCCGACGGCACACGGATCGCCCGGAAGCGCTTTGACTGGCTTCCGTGACGGCAACACTGATTGGATCGATGGCAGGTGTGTGATGAATAAACACGTGATCACGCTGATGTTGACGTTGCTGGCCTATGGCGCCCAGGGCGAACAGATCTTGAAGTTGCCCACCGGTGAAAAGTACCTGGGGCTGGCGACATCCGACCAGTCAGGCATTTTCGTCGACTGCCAAAAAGTGCCTCATCGGCTGGCGGACGGTGAGATCCAGCCCACTAGCGCGACGTGCGAAGGCGTCGGCGGCATTTATGCGTGGGATCCGACGCTGATAACGATTTCTCCCCTTGTAGTCGTCAGCGTCGATCCGAAGAAAAAACAGATCGAAGTGCGTGAAGGCGAAACCGTCAAATACCTGGATCTGCATGGCATTCCCCCGTCGCGTTTTACTGAATTCACAATAGGCAGTCAGATTGGCGTGGTCGCCGACAAGAAGCGCAGTGCCAACACTTCAATCGTGACGGAGGCGATTTTCGACAAGGACTTCGCCGTGGATGCCAAAGACAAGCAGGACAAAAGCATGGCCTGGAAGCAGGGCCATCCGGACGCCGGAGCCATGTAATGAGTTGCCGAACGAGTGTTTTTCTGAGAAAAGCCTCCGCTCAATACTCGGAATAAAGCACTGCCATGAACGAACAGCTTCAAGTTATCGATCTGCAGGTGGGCGAAGGCAAGGCCGCCGTCAAAGGCGCATTGATCACCACCCAATACACCGGCTGGCTGGAAGACGGCACCGAGTTCGACTCGTCCTGGAGCCGGGGCAAGCCGTTTCAGTGCGTGATCGGCACCGGGCGGGTGATCAAGGGCTGGGACCAAGGCCTGATGGGCATGCAAGTGGGCGGCAAGCGCAAACTGCTGGTGCCGGCGCACCTGGGGTACGGCGAGCGCACGATGGGCAAGATCCCGCCGAACTCGAACCTGGTGTTTGAGATCGAGTTGCTGGAGGTGTTGACGCGGGAGGATTGAAGCGACGCAAATCCGCCAGAGCACCATGGCGATGGTGCACTCATTGATTCATCGCCATGTTTACTTGATCGGGTCAGGTGTAGGCGTCGATATCGTCCAGTGCATCTGAGACGATGCCACCCAGTGTTGGGAATTTCTCCTTAACGGCTTCCAGGGCTGGAATGACTGTTTCGCGGTCTGTTTCACAATGCCGGCGAGCGAGGTGGCCTAGAGCGGTCACGGCAGAAGCGGCAACCGCTTCGGACTCGCTGGTGAGGTAGGCCAGGCAGACGTTCTGGGCCCAGACTCTGTCCAATTCATTCAAGCCAATGGAAATCAGTCCAGCGATGATGTTTCTGTCCTCGTCGGTGGCGAGCAGTCCTAATGCCTCATCGTGGCTGATGGAGGGGTCTTGATAGGTCAAATTCACTTTTTGACTCCCTGAACGTTGCCCTTGCTGTCTACTTTCTTGGCTTTGATAAGTGCGTTTTTCATGTCTTGGTGAAGTTTATCCCATGGGCGTACATGACCGTGGTAGACGTCACCGCCTGTGCGATCAAAGACCACAAAATCGTTTGTTTGTGGATCGACGCCAATTCTGCGTGGAGAGGTAGGTTTGACCTGAATTGAGTTCTCTAAGGTTTCCTGACCGTTGGTTGGCCCTTTGCTTTTGATGGGTGTGTCCATCTTGCCGTGGTAGCTGGCTGCATCGAACTTCAAAGCCAAGACAACATAAAGAGGCTTGATGTCAGAGTCAGCCGGAAAGACCAGGATGAAGTCCTGATACTCAGGTGGGTAAATAGGGTTGACGATGATCTTGTCCGCCTGTTCGGTCGGCGGATAGATCCAGAGGGTCGGAGCTTGCGGGGCAGCTTCCAGCGCTGGAGTTCCTGACGCGTCGGACGGGTCGACGGCGGGTGTCCATATCAGCGTGACCCCATTGCCGAAGTCTGCAACTTGATGGGATCCCTGTGCCACGAACTGAATGACAGGGATCATTTCCCAATCGGTGCGATTCTGGGTGTTGAATCCGTATCCTTTAATGCTGCCGTCGGGTTGTTGTTCGATGTGCAATCGGACGCGTGTTCGGCCTTGCTTGAGCGTACGGAGTTGTTCTTCCGTGTACAGCGCACTGTCTCCAAGAGTCGATGGCCAAAGCAATGCAACGATACCGATCAATGTGCCTCCAACGAGGCTGCCCGAGATGGCGCTTGCATTGGAGACTGCACTGGCGGTTGTAGTGCTGGAGGTGCTGCTCAGCACCAGCGCTCCCAGCGATGAGGGAAGTGCGGAACCACTGATCCTCTTGAGAGGGATGTTGCCGGCCGTATCTCTTTCGCGCCCTCCCAAGAGAGAAAATGTACCGAAATCGGCAAATCGCTCGACGGGAATAAAACCGGCCGGGTTGTCATGGTTGATCACGCCGTCGGGAAGTTTGCAGCTCTTGGCGAATACGCATCCCAAGGGCGCAGTTTGATCCTGCGCAGGCAACAGCCTGAGGAAGCGATCCTCATAGGCTTGCTGTCTGGCTTGCATGTTGTCGTAGGCTGTTTGCCTGGCATCCCGTTCTGCCAACTCGGTTGCGGTCATGTAGCGGCTGGTGACGTGATGCCCATCGCCTGATGGAGGGTTTTGAATCCGAGGTATGTCTGTCTTCCGAACCATGCGCATCCTTGTTTCATTGGTATATGCGATGCGGAAGCTAATTCAATGGGCGTTTGAGGGATGTAGGACGGATCTGAAAATTCGGGAGTTGTTACAAGTGTAAAAATCAGGCTATTGGATGCTGCAAGAGTGTGTTCTGCCGTCATCGCGAGCAGGCTCGCTCCCACAAGGGAATGCGGTCTCCCTGTGGGAGCGAGCCTGCTCGCGATGAACGAAGACGCGGTCTTTCAGATGGCCATCGCCTTTGCTTGCAGCCGATGAAGTGCTGACGTTTCCCACAGTGGGAAACGACGCTTCAGTCGTTCGAGCGTGGGCAACACCTGTTCCGGATCCAGCGCTTCCAGCTGTCCGAGTGCCTGCACGGCGGACGCCACCACCGATTCCCTTTCACTTTCGTAGAGCGCCAGGCAGATCCTTTGGGCCCAGCGGTGATCCCGCTCGTTGAGGCCGATGGACATCAGGGCTGCGACGACGTGTGCATCTGGTTTATGGGGCATGGTCGGTTCTCCCGGTGTGTGGCGAGGGAGCTTGCTCCCGCTGGGGTGCGCAGCGCCCCCAAACCTTGCGGCCCGGTGGTGTCTGGCTGGCCGTGTCGGTCGGGATTGCCAGTGCTGCGCACTGGAGCGGGAGCAAGCTCCCTCGCCACAGGGTTGCTCAGCGGTTGGGCGGGTCGATGTTGTCGAGGGCGCGGTTGACGGCCAGTTCGCCGAGCATCACCACTTGGGCGATGCCCAGCACGGTGTTGCGGTAGGGCGGTTCCAGCAGGGCGGCGAAGTCGTTGAGCAGGGTGTTGGCCGAGGCCATGGATTCGCAGGCGTGGGCCAGCAGGGATTCCTGGTCCATGTCCGGGGCGATGAGGAACATCGGCCGGGATCTTCGCCGTTTCGGGGCTTCGGGCTTGAGGTAGTGGTCGAGGGCGCGCTCGGCGGCTTCGTGGAGTTTGCGGGAGTCGGGGGTGGAGTAGGGCGACGTTGGATCGGAGTCGTTTGTTTCGGCTTCTGGCGGATTAGGTGTGTACTTGAACATATGTGAGACCTCGAAGATTAAGGCTGCCCACCCGTCGCGACTAATCGAGGGGGAGGCGGCTGCACGCAGGTTAGTCGACCGGCAGGTCTCACGAATCCGGCGCGCCCGAAGGCGCCCTGCGCACAGCCACCATTGAGAGCAGGTACTGAAAAACCCGCCTGAATGGCTGCTTTACAACTCGTGAGACGCCGGGCGACTAAACCCGATCACTGACCCTTCAGTGATGCGAATCAAGTTACCGACGCCCCCCAAACCGCACAAGCCGGCGGATTCTGGCGCAGTTGTAGGCAAAGGCGCAAGGCAACGTAGCCTGGCGGATGATGCTGAAATGATGCTTGATTTTTCGGGGTTTCAGGCCGTCCAGCCCTGTGGGGCCCTCACTGACGCCATCGCCAGCAGGCTGGCTCCCACAGGGTTCTGCGGTGAACTCAGATTCAGCATCCACCCGAGATCCTGTGTGGGAGCCAGCCTGCTGGCGATGGCGCCGGTAAAGGCAATGCAGGCTGAGACCGGAACATGGATCTCGCGGCATTCCATTCATCCCTTCCCCCGAAAACCACCTTGCCAGGCCCGATCCGAACAGCGATCATCGCGTCCAATATAGGGGTAGGGGGTATAGGTATGTCGCACACGCACGAACACAAGACCGAACTGCTCAACCGGGTGCGGCGCATCGCCGGCCAGGTGCAGGCGGTGGAGCGGGCGCTGGAGGCCGAGGCCGACTGCGGCAAGACCCTGCACCTGATGGCGGCGATCCGCGGGGCGGTCAACGGCCTGATGGAGCAGTTCATCGAGGCCCACGCCCGTGAGCATGTCGCCCACCCCGACCTCAGCGACGAAGCCCGCGCCCAAGGCGTGGAAGAGTTGCTGCTGGCCATCCGTCGCTATTCCAAGTGAGCCCCCACGCCATGACGCCCAACGCGCAACGCTTCGCCCACGACCATCAGTTCCTCGGCGCCTCCCACGACGAGAACGCCCGCCGCACCCTTTGGGTGGTGGCGCTGACCTTCGTGATGATGATCGGCGAAATCGCCGCCGGCTATGTCACCGGCTCCATGGCGCTGCTGGCCGACGGCTTCCACATGGCGACCCACGCCGGCGCCTTGGGCATCGCGGCGGCGGCCTACGGGTTCGCCCGGCGCAACGCCAGCAACCGCCGCTACAGTTTCGGCACCGGCAAGGTCGGTGACCTGGCCGGCTTCGCGTCGGCCATGGTGCTGGGGCTGGTGTCGCTCGGCATCGCCGGCGAATCGGCCCTGCGCCTGTTCCAGCCGACCACGGTGGCCTTCGGTGAGGCCACGGTGATTGCGGTGGTGGGGCTGGCGGTCAACCTGGTCAGCGCCTTTATGTTGATGGGGCATCACGGCCATGACCACGGGCGCCACCATAATCACGGTCATGATCACGGCCACGATCATCATCACCACCACGACAACAACCTGCGCTCGGCCTATATGCATGTGCTGGCCGATGCGCTGACATCGGTGCTGGCCATCGCCGCGCTGCTGGCGGGCCGGTATCTGGGCTGGGTGTGGCTGGATCCGGTGATGGGCATCGTCGGCGCCGTGGTCATCGCCAAGTGGGCGTACACCTTGATGCGCGACAGCGCCGCCGTGCTGCTCGACGCCACCGACGAGCCGGTGGCCGAGGAGATCCGCGAGCTGCTGGAGTCCTCGGACGATGTGCGCATCAGCGACCTGCACGTCTGGCAGGTCGGTCCGCAGGCGCGGGCGGCCATCGTCAGCGTGGTGGCGGCCGCCGGCGTCAGCGCCGAGGCGATCCGCGAGCGTCTGGCGCCGGTGCATGAGCTGTCGCACCTGACCGTCGAACTGCGCAGCGCCTGACCTGCGGCACGCCGAAAGGCTGACGCACGGGCATGAAAAAGCCCCTCACCGATCGCTCGGTGAGGGGCTTTTGCGTTTCCGGGCGTCAGGTCAGACCTTGACGATCCAGCCCGCCGGGGCTTCGATGTCGCCGGTCTGCACGCCGGTCAGCTCTTTGTAGAGCTTCTGGGTGACCGGGCCGACTTCGGTTTCGCTGTGGAACACGTGCAGGTGGTCCTGGTAGCTGATGCCGCCGATCGGGGTGATCACGGCGGCGGTGCCGCAGGCGCCGGCTTCTTTGAAGTCCGACAGCTTGTCGATGAACACGTCGCCTTCGACCACTTCCAGGCCCAGGCGGGTCTTGGCCAGTTCGATCAGCGACAGGCGGGTGATGCCCGGCAGCACCGACGGCGAGTTCGGGGTGACGAACTTGTTGTCGTGGGTGATCCCGAAGAAGTTGGCCGAACCGACTTCCTCGATTTTCTTGTGGGTCAGCGGATCCAGGTAGATGGCGTCGGCGAAGTGCGCCTTCTTGGCCTGGGAGCCCGGCATCAGGCTGGCCGCGTAGTTGCCGCCGACCTTGGCGGCGCCGGTGCCTTGCGGGGCGGCGCGGTCGAAGGTGGAGATCTGGAAGTTGTGCGGGGTCAGGCCGCCCTTGAAGTAGGCGCCGACCGGGATCGCGAACACCGAGAAGATGAACTCCGGCGCGGTGCGCACGCCGATGTTGTCACCCACGCCGATCACGAACGGGCGCAGGTACAGCGCGCCGCCGGTGCCGTACGGCGGGATGAAGCGCTCGTTGGCGCGGACCACTTGCTTGCACGCCTCGATGAACTGCTCGGTGGACACGTGCGGCATCAGCAGGCGGGCGCAGCTGCGCTGCATGCGGGCGGCGTTCTGGTCCGGGCGGAACAGGTTGATCGAGCCGTCCTTGCAACGGTAGGCCTTCAGGCCTTCGAAGCACTGCTGGCCATAGTGAAGGGCGGTGGAGCCTTCGCTGATGTGCAGCACGTTG
>NZ_JBIVHR010000058.1:9011-18677 GCF_044749305.1 Pseudomonas sp. NPDC089534
CAACGTGCTGCACATCAGCGAAGGCTCCACCGCCCTTCACTATGGCCAGCACGTTGTCTTCGGTCAGGGTGCCTTTGTCCCACTCGCCGTTGCGAAAGTACGACAGATAGCGTTTGTCGGTCTTGATGTAGTCAAAACCCAGCTTGTCCCAATTGATGCTTTCGTTACCCATGACACCCTCTATCACTGAACAACCGTCGAAACGGTCAAGGCTTCTGACGTTTTTTTGGATGGGCACAACAATACTTCATTCTGATCCGGTTTCGCAGCCCGGACTATCGGATGACGGGCAGATAAATCGCATGGCCTTGAGGAAATCGCCAGCAGGCTGGCTCCCACAGTTGGATTGCGTACCCCTGTGGGAGCCAGCCTGCTGGCGATGAGGCCTTCTCTGCCGCCTTCAATGTTCCTCAATCAAATGTGCAAGGCATGCCCCAAGGCCCGCAGCGCCGCTTCCTGCACCGCCTCGCCCAGGGTCGGGTGGGCGTGGATGGTGCCGCCGATGTCCTCCAGCCGCGCGCCCATCTCCAGGCTTTGGGCAAGCGCCGTGGACAGCTCCGACACGCCGACGCCGACCGCCTGCCAACCGACGATCACATGGTTGTCGCGGCGGGCGACCACCCGCACGAAGCCGCTCTTGGACTCCAGCGTCATGGCCCGGCCGTTGGCCGCGAACGGGAAGCTCGACACGATGCAGTCCAGCCCTGCGGCCTTGGCCTCGTCCGGCGTCTTGCCGACCACCACCAGTTCCGGGTCGGTGAAGCACACGGCGGCGATGGCGGTGGGGTTGAACTCGCGGGTCTTGCCGCTGATCAGCTCGGCGACCATTTCGCCCTGGGCCATGGCGCGGTGGGCCAGCATCGGCTCGCCGGCCACGTCGCCGATGGCGTAGACATTGCGCATGCTGGTCTGGCAGCGGCTGTCGATTTTGATCGAGGCGCCGTTCATCTGAAGGTTCAGCGCTTCGAGGTTCCAGCCCTGGGTGTTGGGCTTGCGGCCGACGGCCACCAGCACCTGGTCGGTCTCAAGGTTCAGGGTTTCGCCGTTCGGGTCGCGCACTCGCAGCTTGCCGTCGAAGCCCAGGACGCTGTGCTTGAGGTACAGCTTCACGCCCAGCTGCTTGAGGGCTTCGTGCACCGGTTGGGTCAGCTCGGCGTCGTAGGCCGGCAGGATCCGCTCCTGGGCCTCGACCACGCTGACCTCGGCGCCGAGCTTGCGGTAGGCGATGCCCAGCTCCAGGCCGATGTAGCCGCCGCCGACCACGATCAGGCGCTTAGGCACCGACGTGGGCGCCAGGGCTTCGGTGGATGAGATGACCGGCCCGCCGATGGGCAGCATCGGCAGGTCGACGGTCTTCGAGCCGGTGGCCAGCACCAGGTGCTCGCACTGGATGCGGGTGTCGCCGACCTCGACGGTCTTGCCGTCGATGACCTTGGCCCAGCCGTTGATGACCTGGACCTTGTTCTTCTTCAGCAGCGCCGCCACGCCGGTGGTCAGGCGGTCGACGATGCCGTCCTTCCACTCGACGCTCTTGCCGATGTCGAGGGTCGGTGCGCCGACGCTGATGCCCAGCGCCGAATGCTGGCTGTGGTGCTGGGTCTGCTGGAACTGCTCGGCCACATGGATCAGGGCCTTGGACGGGATGCAGCCGATGTTCAGGCAGGTGCCGCCCAGCGAGCGGCCTTCGACCAGGATGGTCGAGATGCCGAGCTGGCCGGCGCGGATCGCCGTCACGTAGCCGCCGGGGCCGCCGCCGATGATCAGCAGGGTGGTGTTCAGGGTTTGCATGCGTGCCTCACTCCACAAACAGGGTCGCGGGTTGTTCGAGCAGGCCGCGGATGGCCTGGATGAAGAGCGCCGCGTCCATGCCGTCGACCACGCGGTGATCGAAGGAGCTGGAGAGGTTCATCATCTTGCGGATCACCACCTGGCCTTTGACGACCATCGGCCGTTCGACGATTTTGTTCACGCCGACGATGGCCACTTCCGGCAGGTTCAGCACCGGGGTGCTGACGATGCCGCCCAGCGCGCCGAGGCTGGTCAGGGTGATGGTCGAGCCGGACAGTTCGTCGCGGCTGGCCTTGCCGTTGCGTGCGGCGTTGGCCAGTCGGGAGATTTCCGCGGCGCTGTCCCACAGGCTGCGGGCTTCGGCGTGGCGCACCACCGGCACCATCAGGCCGACGTCGCTCTGGGTGGCGACACCGACATGCACCGCACCGAGACGGTGGATGACCTGGGCCTCGTCGTCGTAACGGGCGTTCATCTGCGGGAAGTCGCGCAGGGCGACGACCAGCGCCCGCACCAGGAACGGCAGCAGGGTGAGCTTGCCGCGGCTGGCGCCGTGCTTGTCGTTCAGGTGCGCGCGCAGCTCTTCGATGGCGGTGACGTCGATTTCCTCGACGTAGCTGAAGTGCGCGGCGCGCTGGGTGGATTCCTGCATGCGCTGGGCGATCTTGCGGCGCATGCCGATCACCGGGATCTGCTCTTCGTCGTTGCGTTGGGCGTAAGCGTTGGCGGCAGGCGCCGAAGCGTTCGACTGACCTTGCGCCAGATAGGCGTCGAGGTCTTCGTGCAGCACCCGGCCGGCCGGGCCGGAGCCGCGCACCAGGCGCAGCTGGATGCCCAGATCCAGCGCGTGCTTGCGCACCGCCGGGGAGGCCAGCGGACGGTCGCCGGCTTCGCGGGCCACCACCGGGCCCTGGCAAACGGCGGCCGGACGCGGCGCGGCGGCGGGTTTGCTTTCGACGACGGCCTCGACCTTCGGCGCCACGGGGGCCGGGGCTTCCTTGACCGGAGCCGGCGCGGCGGACTCCTTCAGGTTGCCGGCGCCTTCGACTTCGATGCTGATCAGCACGCTGCCGACCGCCATCACTTCACCCGGCTGCCCGCCGAGGGCGATGACCTTGCCGTGCACCGGCGACGGGATGTCGACCATGGCCTTGTCGGTCATGACGTCGGCCAGCACCTGGTCTTCGACGACCAGGTCCCCGACCTTGACGTGCCACTGCGACAGTTCTACTTCTGCGATGCCTTCGCCGATGTCCGGCATTTTAATGACGTGCGTGCCCATTCAGACCTCCATGACCCGTTTCAACGCCGCGCCCACTCGGGACGGCCCTGGGAAATACGCCCACTCCTGCGCGTGCGGGTAGGGGGTGTCCCAACCGGTGACGCGCTCGATCGGGGCTTCCAGGTGATGGAAGCAGTGCTCTTGCACCAGCGACACCAGCTCGGCGCCGAAACCGCAGGTGCGGGTGGCTTCGTGAACCACGACGCAGCGGCCGGTCTTCTTCACGGACTTGACGATGGTCTCAAGGTCCAGCGGCCACAGGCTGCGCAGGTCGATGACCTCGGCGTCCACGCCGCTCTCTTCGGCGGCCACCTGCGACACGTAGACGGTGGTGCCGTAGGTCAGCACGGTCACGTCCTTGCCCGGACGGGTGATGGCGGCGACGTCCAGTGGCACGGTGTAGTAGCCGTCCGGCACCTGGGCGGCGGGGTGTTTCGACCACGGGGTCACCGGGCGGTCGTGGTGGCCGTCGAACGGGCCGTTGTACAGGCGCTTGGGCTCCAGGAAGATCACCGGGTCATCGTTTTCGATGGAGGCGATCAGCAGGCCCTTGGCGTCGTAAGGGTTGGACGGCATGACGGTGCGCAGGCCGCAGACCTGGGTGAACAGGGCCTCGATGCTCTGGCTGTGGGTCTGGCCGCCGTAGATGCCGCCGCCGCAGGGCATGCGCAGGGTCATCGGCGCGGTGAACTCGCCGGCCGAGCGGTAGCGCAGGCGCGCCGCCTCGGAAATGATCTGGTCGTAGGCCGGGTACACGTAGTCGGCGAACTGGATTTCCACCACCGGGCGCAGGCCGTAGGCGCCCATGCCCACGGCGGTGCCGACGATGCCGCTCTCGGAGATCGGCGCATCGAACACCCGCGAGGTGCCGTACTTGGTCTGCAGGCCTTCGGTGCAGCGGAACACGCCGCCGAAGTAGCCGACGTCCTGGCCGAACACCACGACGTTGTCGTCGCGCTCAAGCATCACGTCCATGGCCGAGCGCAGGGCCTGGATCATGGTCATGGTGGTCGTGGTCATGGCGGTTTCCAGCTGGATATTGTTGTTGTGATCGTTCATCTCAGACCCCCAACTGCTGACGCTGGCGCTTCAAGTGCTCCGGCATCTCTTTGTATACGTCTTCGAACATGGTCGCGGCGCTCGGGATCTGCCCGCTGGTGAGGGTGCCGTGCTGCTCGGCCTGCTTCTGGGCGGCGATGACTTCGGCCTCGATCTCGGCGCTGGCGGCGGCGTGTTCCTCTTCCGACCAGTGGCCGATCTTGATCAGGTGCTGCTTCAGGCGGGCGATCGGGTCGCCCAGCGGGAAGTGGCTCCAGTCGTCGGCCGGGCGGTACTTGGACGGATCGTCGGAGGTCGAGTGCGGGCCGGCGCGGTAGGTGACCCATTCGATCATGGTCGGGCCCAAGCCGCGGCGGGCGCGTTCGGCAGCCCAGGCAGAGGCGGCGAAGGCGGCGACGAAGTCGTTGCCGTCGACCCGAAGGGAGGCGATGCCGCAGCCGACGCCGCGTCCGGCGAAGGTGGTGGCTTCACCGCCGGCGATGGCCTGGAAGGTGGAGATCGCCCACTGGTTGTTGACCACGTTGAGGATCACCGGCGCCCGGTAGACATGGGCGAAGGTGAGGGCGGTGTGGAAGTCCGATTCGGCGGTGGCGCCGTCGCCGATCCAGGCCGAGGCGATTTTGGTGTCGCCCTTGATCGCCGAGGCCATGCCCCAGCCCACGCCCTGGATGAACTGGGTGGCGAGGTTGCCGGAGATGGTGAAGAAGCCGGCGTCCTTGACCGAGTACATGATCGGCAGCTGGCGGCCCTTGAGCGGATCGCGCTCGTTGGACAGCAACTGGCAGATCAGGTCGACCAGCGGCACTTCGCGGGCCATCAGGATGCTTTGCTGGCGGTAGGTCGGGAAACACATGTCATCGATGTTCAGCGCCAGGGCCTGGGCGCTGCCGATGGCTTCCTCGCCGAGGCTCTGCATGTAGAACGACATCTTTTTCTGACGCTGGGCGACCACCATGCGGTTGTCGTAGATGCGCGTCTTGAGCATGGCGCGCATGCCCTTGCGCAGGATCTCGACCGGCACGTCTTCGGCCCAGGGGCCGTGGGCGTTGCCCTGGTCGTCGAGCACGCGGATCAGACCACGGGCCAGGTCTGCGGTGTCGGCGGGCTCTACGTCGATGGAAGGCTTGCGCATCGTGCCGGCGTCGGTCAGATGCAGGTAGGAGAAGTCGGTTTTGCAGCCTGGGCGGCCCGAGGGTTCGGGCACGTGCAGACGCAGCGGTTCATACGCTTGGGTCATGGCTTCTACGCTCGATCTTGTGAATTTCTTGTAGTGAGCTGACAGTCGTTCTTCGGTAAAAGAATTCTTGTCCTACAACAATCATAGGCCCGGCCAAGAAGAATATTTCTCTCTGTTTCGTTGCGCTGAAGATCATTTGCAGATAGAAAATCTGCATAAACATAAAAAACAGGTGGTTTTGTCTCATGCGCAAACTGGACCGTACCGACATCGGCATTCTCAACAGCCTTCAGGAGAATGCGCGCATCACCAACGCCGACCTCGCCCGTTCGGTCAACCTGTCGCCGACGCCGTGCTTCAACCGGGTCAAGGCGATGGAGGAACTGGGGGTGATCCGCGAGCAGGTGACCCTGCTCGACGCGGACCTTTTGGGGCTGCACGTCAACGTGTTCATCCATGTGAGCCTGGAGAAGCAGGTGGAGGAGGCCTTGCAGCATTTCGAAGAGGCGATCTCGGACCGCCCCGAAGTGATGGAGTGCTACCTGATGGCCGGCGACCCGGACTACCTGATCCGGGTGCTGGTGCCGACGATCCAGTCGCTGGAGCGCTTCATGATGGACTTTCTGACCAAGGTGCCGGGCGTGGCCAACATCCGTTCGAGCTTTGCGCTCAAGCAGGTGCGCTACAAGACTGCGCTGCCGCTGCCGGCGAATGGTCTGACGCTGGGCAATTAGACCTGGTTGATCGGGATCTTCAGGTACGTCACGCCGTTGCCTTCGGCCGGCGGCAGGTTCCCCGCCCGCACGTTCACCTGGATCGCCGGCAGCAGCAGCGTCGGCATGCCCAGCCCGGCGTCGCGCCGGGTGCGCATCTCGACGAACGCCGCCTCATCGATGCCGTCGTGCACGTGGATGTTGCTTTTGCGCTGTTCGCCGACGGTGGTCTGGCACTGCGGGCCGCGGCCGGCCGGCGGGTAATCGTGGCAGACGTAGAGTTTGACGCTGGCGGGGAAGGCCAGCAGCTTGTGGATCGACTTGAACAATTGATGGGCGTCGCCGCCGGGGAAGTCGCAGCGGGCGGTGCCGACGTCGGGCATGAACAGGGTGTCGCCGACCAGGATCTGCTCGCCGTCGATCAGGTAGGCCATGTCTGCCGGCGTGTGGCCGGGGACGTGCAGGGCGGTGGCCTTGAGGCGGCCGATCATGAACGATTCGCCGGGGGCGAACAGGTGATCGAACTGCGAGCCGTCGGCGCGGAATTCCGGCTCCAGGTTGAACAGCGCCTTGAACACGTCCTGCACCTTGCTGATCGCCTGGCCGATGGCGATCTTGCCGCCCAGTGCCCGGCGCAGGTACGGCGCGGCGGAGAGGTGGTCGGCGTGGGCGTGGGTTTCCAGCAGCCATTGCACCTGCAGGCCACGGGCATGGACGAAAGCGATGATCTTGTCGGCCTGGGCGGTGCAGGTGCGGCCGGCGGCGCCGTCGTAGTCGAGCACCGGATCGACGATCGCGCACTGGCCGCCGTCGGCCTCGTAGACCACGTAGCTGTAGGTCGAGGAGGCGGGGTCGAGGAAGGCTTCAATCAGTGCGGGCATGGAGATGAACCTGTGAAAGGGGACGAGAAGTCAGTCATGGGTTGCAACACTTTATGTAAAAACATAATGTTCGCAGCTTAAGTGACGTTGAAGGCTTCCTGCAAATGCAATCCAGTCTGACCGAATGTGAAGTCGCCCAACTGCGGGCGTCGGCCTCCAAGGCCTGTTCGCTGCTCAAGGCCCTGGCCAACGAGGACCGGCTGTTGATCCTCTGCCAGTTGACCCAGGGCGAGCGCAACGTCGGCGACCTGGAAAAGATGACCGGCGTGCGTCAGCCGACCCTGTCCCAGCAATTGGGCATCCTGCGTGATGAAGGGCTGGTCGCGACCCGCCGTGAAGGCAAGTACATTTTCTACGGCCTCGCCAGTCACGAAGTGATTCAGGTGATGAAAACCCTTTCGGGCCTGTACTGCGGCGCGGTGCTCAAGAGCTGGGAACAGCCCGGAACCCAATAACGAAACACGGTACCTGTGGGGCGGGCCTGCCCGCGATTGCGGCGGCTCAGGCCATGTCGATGCCGAATGTTCCGCCGTCATCGCGAGCCGGCCCGCTCCCGCATCCATCCTTGCGTGCAGCAAAAGGAACAAGCAATGAACGACCAACACTGGGGCCCATCCATCAGTGCGGACATCGTGGTCATCGGCGGCGGAACGGCCGGCATCGGTTTCGTCGCCAGCCTGCTCAAGCGTGATCCGACCCTGAAAGTCACTGTGATCGAACCGAGCACCCACCATTACTACCAACCGGCGTGGACCCTGGTCGGCGGCGGCGCCTACGACGTGAAGGACACCGCGCGGCCGATGACGTCGGTGCTGCCGCGCCAGGCGACCTGGGTGCAGGCCCTGGTGACCTGTATCGACCCGGACAAGCGCCGACTCACCCTCAACGACGACCGCACCGTCAGCTACCGCAACCTGATCGTCTGCCCCGGCCTGCGCCTGGCCTGGGAGAAGATCGAAGGCTTGCAGGAAAGCCTCGGCCGGCACGGCGTCACCTCCAACTACAGTTATCAGCACGCGGCCTATACCTGGGAGCAGGTGCAGAACCTGCGCGGCGGCAAGGCGCTGTTCACCCAGCCGGCGATGCCGATCAAATGCGCCGGCGCGCCGCAGAAGGCGCTGTACCTGTCGTGCGATCACTGGCTCAGGTCTTCGGTGCTGAACGGCATCGACGTGGAGTTCAACCTGGCCGGACCTGCGCTGTTCGGCGTGCCGACCTTCGTGCCGCCGTTGATGAAATACATCGAGAAGTACAAGGCCCGGCTGGCATTCAATTCGAACCTGGTGAAGGTGGACGGCCCGGCGAAGACCGCGTGGTTCGAGGTCAAGGACGCCGACGGCAACGTCACCCGCGAGGCGAAAGCCTTCGACCTGCTGCACGCCGTGCCGCCGCAGGTGTCCCCGGACTTCATCGCGCACAGCCCTCTGGCCGACCCGGCCGGCTGGTGCGAGGTCAACCCGCACACGCTGCAGCATCCGCGTTATCCCGAGGTGTTCGGCCTGGGCGACATCTGCGGCACGACCAACGCCAAGACCGCCGCGGCGGTGCGCAAACAGGTCGTGGTGGTCGCGCAGAACCTGCTGGCCCTGCGCAAGGGCCAGCCGCTGCCGCTCAAGTACGACGGCTACGGTTCGTGCCCGCTGACGGTGGAGAAGGGCAAGGTGATCCTCGCCGAGTTCGGCTACGGCGGCAAACTGCTGCCGACCTTCGCCCTCGACCCGACCGTGCCGCGCCGTTCCGCGTGGTGGCTGAAGGCGACGTTGCTGCCGTGGTTCTACTGGAACGGCATGCTCAAGGGCCGCGAGTGGCTGACCGGCCTGTCCAGAGTCGAGTAAGGACCGCCTATGTTGCTGGCAAGTCTGTTTGGTGTGGTGATGGGGCTGATCCTCGGCCTGACCGGGGCCGGCGGCGGGATTCTCGCCGTGCCGGCGCTGGTGCTGGGGTTGGGCTGGAGCATGACGCAGGCGGCGCCGGTGGCGCTGTTCGCGGTGGGCAGCGCGGCGGCGGTCGGCGCCATCGACGGCTTGCGCCACGGGTTGGTGCGCTACCGTGCGGCGCTGTTGATCGCGGCGCTGGGGGCGGTGTTTTCGCCGCTGGGCATCTACTTCGCCCATCAGTTGCCGGAGAAGATCCTGATGATCCTCTTCAGCCTGCTGATGGTGATGGTGGCCGCGCGCATGCTGCGCCGCGAACGCAAGGAAGAGGGGCCGAGCGACCACGGCCATGCCAGTTGGGGGCAGAAGAACTGCATGCTCAACCAGCAGACCGGACGCCTGGCCTGGACCGCCAAATGCACCGCGACCCTCGCGGCGCTGGGGGCGGTGACGGGCGTGGTGTCGGGGCTGCTCGGCGTCGGCGGCGGCTTTTTGATCGTGCCGGCGTTCAAGCAACTGACCGATGTGCAGATGCGCGGCATCGTCGCCACGTCGCTGATGGTGATCAGCCTGATCTCCGCCATCGGCGTGGCCGGTGCGTTCCACGCCGGGGTACGGATCGATCATCTGGGCGCGGCGTTCATCGTCGCCAGCATCGTCGGCATGATCATCGGCCGCAAACTCTGCTACCTGGTGCCGGCGCGGGCCTTGCAGGTGGGCTTCGCCGGGGTGTGCCTGGTGGTGGCGGCCTACATGATGCTGCGGGCCTGAGCCGGGGGAAGGTGCACGCTTGTGGCGAGGGAGCTTGCTCCCGCTGGGGCGCGGAGCGAACCCCGGTTGCGCCCGGTTGCGTCTGCTTCGCAGCCGAGCGGGAGCAAGCTCCCTCGCCACA
>NZ_JBIVHR010000058.1:18773-38797 GCF_044749305.1 Pseudomonas sp. NPDC089534
CACAGGACTGCCTTTCCACAGGACTGCCTTTCCACAGGACTGCCTTTCCACAGGACTGCCTTTCCACAGGACTCACTTTCCACGTGGCCCCCTTCACAGGGGTTGATGGCCGCAGGCCTCAGCGGTTGTACGCCGCCTCGCTCTCGTCGATCAGCGGATCCTTCTCGGTCAGCACGATCTGCGCGATCCGGTCCTTGCGCATGAAGCTCACCTTCGGATGGGACTGGGCGTAGCGGATGAAGCGCTCCATGGCCTCGACCATCGCCGGCGTACCGCCGATGCGGTCGTGCAGGCTCACCGACATCATCCGCCGTTTGTTCGCGCCCTCGGCGTAGAGGCGATCGAACTCCAGCACCAGCTGCTGGTAGAACTGCTCGGCGGAGAAGTGCCGGCCCTCGACCAGCACGATGTCGTTGTTGCGCAGGGTGTACGGCACCACGGCGAACTTGCGGCCGCGCACCATGGTCACGAAGGGCTCGTCGCGGCTGACGTCGTCGATGTGGTAGGTGAAGTTCAGGTCCTGCAGCACCTTCAGCGTGTTGGGGCTGCGCCGCAGCCAGTTGGCGTTGTAGCCCACCGAACGCTGGCCGGTGATTTTCTCCACGGCGGCCACGCCGTCACCGATGAATTGCTTTTCCTGGGCGTAGTTCATGTTGTACGAATCGGCCCAGCGCATGCCGTGGGCCGCCACTTCATGGCCGCGCTCGGCGATGGCCTTGGCCAGTTCCGGGTGTTTGATCGCCGCTTCGCCGACCACGTGGGAGGTGACCTTGATGCCGGTGCGGTCCCACAGGTCGAGCATCCGCCACAGGCCTTCCTTGTAGCCGTAGTCGAACCAGGTCTGCGCCGGCAGGTCGGGGTAGCCCTTGGGCAGCGGGCTGCCGGAGAACGGGCTTTCGGCGCCTTCCGGCTGGCCGCCGGTCTCGAATTGCATCGACACCGAAATCACCAGCTGCGAGCCGTCCGGCCAGGGGCGTTCCTGGGCGAAGGCGAGGGCGGGCAGCAACAGGGCGGCGGCCAAAAGGCTTTTTAACGGACGCAGGGAGCGTCGACGGCTGGACGTGGTCATAGCGAACACCTTGCAGGTTGAGAAGTGCGGCAAGGTTGGCATCGGCGGGCGGCGGGAAAAATCCGTTGCGGGCGAGATGACCTTTAAACAATTTTTACGAATCGGGCGGGGCAGTGGTCTGCCTCAAGCCCTGCGGTGTCTGGTCCGACGCTATCGCCAGCAGGCTGGCTCCCACAGTTTTTTGCGGTGAGCACAAACTCCGCAAACACCGCCATTCCCTGTGGGAGCCAGCCTGCTGGCGATGACGTCAGTGACGGCGCCGCTGAACCAAGACAATTGCTTCCACCGCTTTAGCTGCACCACGCCGGATATGGGTTTGGCAGCGGATTTGCGTCACACTTGTTCAACTTTCCGGCACAAGGCCTTTCAATGGATCACTACGCCCCGCGCACCTGGCAGCCCCACGAGAAGCCCAGCCTGCCGGGTTCCCCCTCGACGCCGCTGCACTCCAACCCCAAGCGCCTGGCCTATGCGCTGGTGGGACTGCTGGTGGCGTTGACCGGCGGGCTGGGCAATTCGCTGGTGGTCGCCAACCTGCCTTACCTGCAAGGCGCGCTCGGCGCGACCACGGCGGAGATGGCCTGGCTGCCGGCGGCGTACGTGATGACCAACGTGTCGATGAACCTGCTGCTGGTGAAGTTCCGCCAGCAGTTCGGCCTGCGGGCGTTCACCGAGGTGTTCCTGGTGCTGTACGCGCTGGTGACCTTCGGCCACCTGTTCGTCAACGACCTGAGTTCCGCGATTGCGGTGCGCGCCGCCCACGGCATGGTCGGCGCGGCGCTCAGTTCCCTGGGCCTGTATTACATGGTGCAGGCGTTCCCGGCCAAGTGGCGGATGAAGGCGCTGGTGCTGGGGTTGGGCGCCTCGCAACTGGCCTTGCCGCTGGCGCGGCTGTTTTCCGAAGACCTCCTGCAGATCGCCGAATGGCGCGGCCTGTACCTGTTCGAAATGGGCATGGCGCTGCTGTCGCTGGGCTGCGTGCTGATGCTCAAGCTGCCGCCGGGCGACCGCTTCCGCACCTTCGAACCGCTGGACTTCCTCACCTTCGCCATCCTCGCCAGCGGCGTGGCGCTGCTCTGCGCGGTGCTGTCGCTGGGGCGGATCGACTGGTGGCTGGAGGCGCGCTGGATCGGCATCGCCCTGGCGGCAGCCATCGTGCTGATCCTGGCGGGCCTGGCCATCGAGCACAACCGCAGCAACCCGATGCTGATGACCCGCTGGCTCGGCAGCGGGGTGATGATCCGCCTGGCCCTGGCGGTGATCCTGATCCGCATGGTCACCTCGGAGCAGTCCACCGGCGCCGTGGGGTTCATGCAGAACCTGAACATGGGCAGCCAGCAGTTGCACAGCCTGTACGTGGTGATGCTGATCGGCAGCATCGCCGGGCTGCTCACCAGCGCGCTGACCATCAATCCTGCGCACTTGCTCCTGCCGTTGATCATCTCCCTGGCGCTGATGGCCACGGGCTCGGTGATGGACAGCTACTCGAACAACCTGACCCGCCCGCAGAACCTCTACTTCAGCCAGTTCCTGCTGGCGTTCGGCAGCACCTTTTTCCTCGGGCCGACCATGGTGCTCGGCACCCGCAACGTGCTGACCAACCCGCGCAACCTGGTGAGCTTCTCGGTGCTGTTCGGGATCTGCAACAACCTCGGCGGCCTGATCGGCGCGGCGTTGCTGGGCACGTTCCAGATCGCGCGCGAGAAGTTCCACTCCAGCCACATCGTCGACCAACTGGTGCTGGCCAATCCCCAGGTGGCCGCCCGGGTGCAGGGCGGCGGGTCGGCGGTGGGTTCGCTGATCGCCGACCCGGGCCTGCGCAACCTTCAGGGCATCCGCAGCCTGGCCAACGCCGCCACCCGCGAAGCCAACATCCTGGCCTACAACGATGTGTTCATGCTGATCGCCGTGATCGCGGTGCTGACCCTGATCTGGATTTCCGTCCGCGCGCTGTGGCTGGTCAGCACCACCCGCGCGGTCACTCCCAAGCCTTCCGTCCCCTCCAGCGGTGCCTCTTCTTCATGACCGAACCGACCGTCACCACCAACGCCATTGCCGCCACGCCCGAGGGTGTGGCGCCGCCGTCGTCGCCCAACACCGAACCGCGCTCCCTGCGGGTGCGGATCATCTCGTCGCTGGGGTTCGCCGCCATCGCCCTGGTCGGCGTGCTGATCGTGCTGTACGCCTGGCAGTTGCCGCCGTTCAGCAGCGCCGTCGAAACCACCGAGAACGCCCTGGTGCGCGGGCAGGTGACGATCATCGGCCCGCAGCTCAGCGGCTACGTGTACGAAGTGCCGGTGCAGGACTTCCAGTTCGTCAAGGAAGGCGACCTGCTGGTGCGCCTGGACGACCGCATCTACAAGCAGCGGCTGGACCAGTCGCTGGCGCAGCTGGCGGTGCAGAAGGCCGCGCTGGCCAACGTGGTGCAGCAGCGCAACAGCGCCGAGGCGACCATCAAGCTGCGCCAGGCGGCGCTGGCCGACAGCGAGGCCCAGGCGCGCAAGAGCGGGGCGGACCTGGCGCGCAACAAGGCGCTGGTGAGCGACGGTTCGGTGTCCCGGCGCGAGTTGGACGTGACCCTCGCCGCCAGTGCCCAGACCACCGCGTCGGTGGCCCAGGCCAAGGCCAACCTTGAGATCGCCCGGCAGGACCTGCAGACGGTGATCGTCAACCGCGGCTCCCTGGAAGCGGCGGTGGCCAGCGCCGAGGCGGCGGTGCAACTGGCGCAGATCGATTTGTCCAACACCCGCATCACCGCCCCCCGTGACGGCCAGTTGGGGCAGATCGGCGTGCGCCTCGGCGCCTACGTCAACTCCGGCGCGCAACTGATGGCGCTGGTGCCGAACCAGAAATGGGTGATCGCCAACCTCAAGGAAACCCAGATGGACAACGTGCGGGTCGGCCAGCCGGCGACCTTCACCGTCGATGCGCTGAACCACCGCAAGTTCACCGGCCGGGTGCAGCATGTGTCGCCGGGCACCGGCTCCGAGTTCGCCCTGCTGCAGGCCGACAACGCCACCGGCAACTTCGTGAAGATCGCCCAGCGGGTACCGGTGCGCATCACCATCGACCCCGACCAGCAGGAAAACGAACGGCTGCGGCCGGGGATGTCGGTGGTGGTGAGCATCGACACGGCGGCGGGGGATACTCAGCCGCACTGATTCCGAGCAAGTTCTGTGGGCCACATTACCCTGTGGGAGCGAGCCTGCTCGCGATTGCGATCTGTCAGCTGGATCAGTTCCGGCAGGCACACCGCTATCGCGAGCAGGCTCGCTCCCACAGAGGCTTCAGGCGGCGATCATCGGCGGCAGGGTGCCGAGCAGTGACACCGCCGCCACCGCGCCGATCCCCAGCAGCCATTCCAGCGTCACGCTGCGCCTGAGGGCATCGGTGCGCCGTTCGCAGTCGTTGATCCGCAGGCGGTTGAACAGCGCCAGCCCGAGCATGCCGAGCACCAGCAGCGCCTTGATCAGCAGGATCAGGGCGAAGCCCGTGAACAGCGGCGTCGGCCACCATTGGCCGGTCAGCGCCCGCACGTTGATCAGGCCGGTGACCAGCAACCCCGCCACCAGTCCGTAGCCGATGCCGCTGAAACGCCGCAGCACCGGCGCGATGGCCGTTTCCGGCCGGCGCAGGACGATCACCAGCACCCGCAGTCCACCGAGCCAGGCGCCGACGCAGGTCAGGTGAACGATTTGGTTGAGGATCAGCAGTTGCCCGTGCAGGCCGTCGAACATGGCGCCGTGGCCGACCGGCGCCAGCGTCGCCAGCAGCAGGGCGGCGAGGCCCAGGCGCAACGACCGGCGCGTGCGCCAGGGCGTGAACAGCAGCCCCAGCAGCATGGCGTTGAGCAACAGGTGCCAGCGCCAGACCTGGCCGAAGAACGTCTGGCCCGACACCAGCGCCAACGTCTGCGGATCGAACGCCGCCGCCAGCGAACCGGCCATGCTCGCGGTGACCAGCAACGCCCAGACGACGCCGCTGACCAGGGCCAGGCCCGCCAACCATCGACCGGAGCGAAGGCCTGCGTCTGCCGCATCAGCCTTGAGCAGCAGCGGCCGGAACAGCCAGGCCCCGAACAGCGTCAGCACCACGGTGAAATGCAGGAACCGGCACAGCACCAACGCTTCGGCCATGGACTATTGGCCGACCTTGAACCGATAGGCGCCTTCGCTCTTGTGCGTGTCGACCGACACCGCGTGCCATTCGACCTTGTACTCGCCGGCGGTCAGCGGCGCCTGTGGGGTGACGATCAAGGTCTTCTTGTCGCCTTCGGTGGTCAGCGGCTTGACCGCCACTGGCGCGCCGTCGCGGGTGACCGTGACCTTGGTGAACGCGGCCTCGACGCCTTCGGAAAACTCAAGGCGCAGTTCGGCCGGTGCGGCGACGGTGCTGTCGGCGGCCGGCACCTGGGATTTGAGGTGGGCGTGGGCGAACGCCTGGGAGACGGTCAGCGACGCCAGCAGGGCGCCGGCGGTCAGCAGGGTTTTCATCGACATGGGGCAGTTCCTTTTCAGTGAAGTCGCGGGGCTGAGTATAGAGTGCGCCTCAGTCGGCCTTCAGGCGCATGTGAACGACCGGAAACGGCCGGCCTTCGCCGTCGGTCTCCGAGCGGCCGATGTCTTCGAAACCGTAGTGCCGGTAGAAGCCGTGGGCCTGGGGATTCTGTTCGTTGACGTCGACCTTGAGCCGCGGGCGCCGGACATGGTCGAGCAGGCGCCGGCCGATGCCCTGGCCGCGCTGCGCCGGGTCGATGAACAGCATCTGCACGGTGTCCGCGTCGGTCGCGATGAAGCCGGCCGGGCTGCGGTCGGGGTTCTCGAACACCCACACGTCGAGGGCCGGCAGGTAGGTGTCGCGCACCAGCGGGAACAGCCGCCGGATGTCGTCTTCGGGCAGGAAGGCGTGGGTGGCGCGCACCGAGCGTTCCCACAGGGCGGCGAGGGCGGGATCGTCCGCAGCGATGCGCTGGCGAATGTTCACGGGCAGGATCCTTCAGCGGATGACGGGGAGAAGGGGGGCGATCCTAAACCAGATGAACCGGCCTGTGTGTGAAGAATCGTGCCTGGCTGTCGCCCGCTGCCCAGAGCGGATGCTAGTCTTCAACAACGTTGTCGACAGGGAGCCCTCATGGGCAATCACAAGATCGGAATCCGCCGCAGTAACGTCGAGAAGATCCTGTTGGCGGCGGAAAAGGTGTTCGCCGAAAAAGGCTTCGGCGGCACGGCCATGGCCGACATCGCCGCCGAAGTGCAACTGCCGCGCTCCAACCTGCATTACTACTTCAGCACCAAGGGCGAGCTGTACAGCGCGGTGCTGCTGGACCTGCTGGACGTGTGGAAGCAGGACGCGCTGTGCTTCGAGATGTTCGACGACCCGCGCGTGGTGCTCAGCAGCTACATCCGCGCCAAGATGAACCACTCGCGCAGCCGCCCCTACGGCTCCAAGGTGTGGGCCAACGAGATCATCCACGGTGCGCCGACCCTGGGCGAGGCGCTGGATGCCAGCCTGTACGATTGGGCGAAGATGAAGGAAGCGAAGATCCGCCAATGGGTGGAGGACAAGCGCATCCTCCCGGTGGAGCCGTCGAGCCTGCTGTACATGATCTGGGCCTCGACCCAGCACTACGCCGACTTCGACCATCAGGTGAACATTCTCAACGAGCACCAGCCGCTGTCGGACATGCAGTTCGAGCGGGCGGTGCAGACGGTGACCGGGGTGATCCTGCGGGGGATCGGGCTGGAGCCTTGAGCCTTGAGCCTTGAGGCGCCGGGTCAGGCGCCGCCGCCCTCAAGGGCTGACATGGTACGGATTGCGCGGATCATGGTTCCAGTCCAGGAACGGCTTGCCCGAGTCCACCGGCACCATCTCGATGCAGTCCTGCACCGGGCAGGTGATCTGGCACAGGTTGCAGCCCACGCATTCCTCATCGATCACTTCATAGGTGTGGGTGCCGTCCGCCTGGCGCAGGCTGGCGATGGCCTGGTGCGAGGTGTCCTCGCAGGCGATGTGGCAGCGCCCGCAACCGATGCACGCCTCCTGGTCGATCTTCGCGATCACCTGGTAGTTGATGTCCAGGTACTTCCAGTCGGTGGTGTTGCCCACCGCGCGCCCGGAGAAATCGGTGAGGCTGGCGTAGCTCTGACTGTCCATCCAGCGTGACAGCCCATCCTTCATCTCCTCGACGATCCGGAACCCATGCAGCATCGCCGCCGTGCACACCTGCACCGCGCCGCTGCCCAGGGCGATGAACTCCGCCGCATCGCGCCAACTGCCGATGCCGCCGATGCCGCAGATCGGCAGTCCTTGGGTCTGCGGGTCGCGGGCGATTTCCGCCACCATGTTCAGCGCGATCGGCTTGACCGCCGAGCCGCAGTAACCGCCGTGGGTGCTTTTGCTGCCGACGGTGGGGAGGGCGACCATGTGTTCCAGGTCGACGCTGGTGATGGAGTTGATGGTGTTGATCAGCGACACCGCATCGGCGCCGCCCCGGTGCGCGGCGCGGGCGGCGACGCGGATGTCGGTGATGTTGGGCGTCAGCTTGACGATCACCGGCAGCGAGCAGTAGGTCTTGCACCAGCGCGTCACCTGCTCGACGTACTCCGGCACCTGGCCGACCGCCGCGCCCATGCCGCGTTCCGGCATGCCGTGGGGGCAGCCGAAGTTCAGTTCGATGCCGTCGGCGCCGGTGGCCTCCACCAGCGGCAGGATGCGTTTCCACGACTCCTCCACGCACGGCACCATCAGCGAAACGATCAGCGCCCGGTCCGGCCAGTCCTTCTTCACCTGGGTGATTTCCCGCAGGTTGATCTCCAGCGAGCGGTCGGTGATCAGCTCGATGTTGTTGATGCCCAGCACCTCGCGGTTGGCGCCGTAGTGGGCCGAGTAGCGCGAGGACACGTTGACCGCCGCCGGGTCCTCGCCCAGGGTTTTCCAGACCACGCCACCCCAGCCGGCCTCGAAGGCGCGCACCACGTTGTAGGCCTTGTCGGTCGGCGGCGCGGAGGCGAGCCAGAACGGATTGGGGGCTTTGATGCCGGCGAAGACAATCGAGAGATCGGCCATTTACGCAGCCTCCACGTTGAGCGTCAGTTGGGCGTTGATGGCCTCGGCGGCCCGTTTGCCGTGCTGCACCGCCTGCACGGTCAGGTCCTGGTCGAGGCTGGTGCAGTCGCCGCCGGCGTAGACGCCGGGGATGCTGGTCTGCAGGTGCTCGTCCACCTGGATCCGCTCGCCCTGGCGCTTGAGTTCGCGGGCCAGCGGGTCGGCGAGGGCGGCGCCGTCGAACGCCTGGCCGATGGCCTTGAAGATCGCGTCGGCGGCCAGTTCGAAGGTTTCGCCGGTGGTCTGCAAACGGCCCTCCACCAGATGGGTGCGGGCGAAACGCATGCCGCGCACGTGGCCTTGCTCGTCCAGCAGCACTTCCTCCGGTTGGGCCCAGGTCAGCAGCCGCACCTGGTTGGCCTTGGCGATGTCCTGCTCGTGGCCGGTGGCGCCCATGTCCGCCGCGCCGCGCCGGTACACCAGGTTGACGTCGCGGGCGCCGAGGCGGGCCATCTGCACGGCCATGTCGATGGCGGTGTTGCCGGCGCCCAGCACGATGCAGCGTTCGGCCAGCGGCAGTCGGGTGAGGTCGTCGGCCTGGCGCAGTTCGCGGATGTAGTCGGTGGCGGCGAGCAGGCCGGGGGCGTCCTCGTGGGGCAGGCCGAGCTGCTTGCTGGCGTTGAGGCCGAGGCCGAGGAACACCGCGTCGAACTGCTGGTGCAGTTCGCTGAGGGTGAGGTTGTCGCCGAGCCGCTGGCCGTGGCGGATTTCGATGCCGCCGATCTGCAGCAGGAAGTCCAGTTCCTTCTGCGCGTAGTCGTCCACCAGCTTGTACTTGGCGATCCCGTATTCGTTGAGTCCGCCGGCCTTTTCCCGGGCCTCGAAAATCACCACGTCATGGCCGTGCATGGCGCTGCGGTGGGCGCAGGACAACCCGGCCGGACCGGCGCCGACCACGGCGATGCGCTTGCCGGTGCCGGCCGCCCGCCGGAACGGGTGTTCGGTGAAGTGCGCATTGTCCACGGCGTAGCGCTGCAGCAGGCCGATCAGCACCGGCGCGCACTCGTGGGCGTTGTTGCGCACGCAGGCTTGCTGGCAGAGGATTTCGGTCGGGCACACCCGCGCGCAGCTGCCGCCGAGGATGTTGGCCGACAGGATCTTCTGCGCGGCGCCGGGCACGTTGTCCTGGTGGATGTTGCGGATGAACGAGGGGATGTCGATTTCGCTCGGGCACGCGTTGACGCACGGTGCGTCGTAGCAGTACAGGCAGCGCGAGGCTTCCAGGTGCGCCTGGCGGTCGTTGAGCGGCGGCGCCAGGTCGGTGAAATGGCCGGCGAGGGCGGTCGCGCTTTCGTGCGGGTGCGGGAGGTGGTTCAGGGACTCGATCACGGTTGTGTGCCTCATGGTTATTTGAGGTTTTCTGCCTCTGTCGGGCAGTGGTTTGCGACCTGTGGCGAGGGAGCTTGCTCCCGCTGGCCTGCTCAGCAGGCCCAATGCCAGGGGCGGCTGCGCCACCCAGCGGGAGCAAGCTCCCTCGCCACAGGTAAGTTCAGCGTTTCACGGCAGTGGGTTTGTGCTGCTCGGCCCGCTTGCTCAGCAGGTCGAACACCGCCGGGTACGCCGGCCGCTCGATGTAGCGCCCGGCCCCGCGCTCGGCGCGCAGGTCGCCGTCGGCCCAGACCACCCGGCCCTGGCTGATGGTGTGGCTGGGCACGCCGCGCACGGTCTTGCCTTCGAAGATGTTGAAGTCCACCTGCTGATGGTGGGTCTTGGCGGAGATGGTGCGGGTGCCTTCGGGGTCCCACAGCACCAGGTCGGCATCGGCGCCGACCCGGACCGCGCCCTTGCGCGGGTAGAGGTTGAAGATCTTGGCGGTGTGGGTGGAGGTGAGGGCGACGAAGGCCTGCATCGACAGGCGCCCGGTGTTCACCCCTTCGTCCCACAGCACCGCCATGCGGTCTTCGATGCCGGCGGTGCCGTTGGGGATCTTGCTGAAGTCGTCGCGCCCGGCGGCTTTCTGCTCGGCGCAGAAGCAGCAGTGGTCGGTGGCGGTGGTGTGCAGGTTGCCCGATTGCAGGCCGTGCCACAGCGCCTCCTGATGCCCGCGCGGGCGGAAGGGCGGGCTCATCACGTAGCCGGCGGCGGTCTGCCAGTCCGGGTGGCGGTAGACGCTGTCGTCCAGCAGCAGGTGCCCGGCCAGCACTTCGCCGTAGACCGGCTGGCCCTTGCCGCGGGCGTAGGTGATTTCGTCCAGCGCTTCCTGGGTCGAGACGTGCACCAGGTACAGCGGCGTGCCGAGGGTTTCGGCGATGCGGATGGCCCGGCTCGCGGCTTCGCCCTCGACCTGGGAGGGGCGCGACAGCGGATGCGCCTCGGGGCCGGTGATGCCCTGGGCCAGCAGCTTGCGCTGCAGGTGATAGACCAGTTCACCGTTCTCCGCGTGCACGGTAGGCACGGCGCCGAGTTCCAGGCAGCGTTCGAAGCTCGCCACCAGGGTGTCGTCGGCGGCCATGATCGCGTTCTTGTAGGCCATGAAATGCTTGAAGCTGTTGACCCCGTGGTGGTGCACCAGCTCGGCCATTTCCTCGCGCACCTGCTCGCTCCACCAGGTGATCGCGACGTGGAAGCCGTAGTCGGACGCGGACTTTTCCGCCCAGCCGCGCCACTGGTGGAACGCTTCGAGCAGCGACTGCTGCGGGTTGGGAATCACGAAGTCGATGATCGACGTGGTGCCGCCGGCCAGCCCCGCCGCCGTACCGCTGTAGAAGTCCTCGCTGGCCACGGTGCCCATGAAGGGCAGTTGCATGTGGGTGTGCGGATCGATGCCGCCGGGCATCAGGTATTGCCCGCTGCCGTCGAGCACTTCGGCGCCGGCCGGCACATCGAGGTGTTCACCGATGGCCTTGATCACGCCATCGGCGCAATACACATCGGCGCGGTAACTTTCATCATGGGTGACAACGGTGGCGCCACGGATCAACAGAGACATTCCGGATTCCTCGCAGGCATGACCGGCTTGTGCCGGTTCTAGATGTTTTGTCGTTGGCCAGCGCTGATCGGTCTAATCTTGTCAGGGCTGTCAAGAATAGACGCTAGTCGCAGATATGAGATTGGGCAAGATTATTTTTCATAAGCTTATAAGTTTATTAACTTATTGATTTATAAAAATAAAAATCAAAAATCACCAAAATGGTGAGGCGCTTCACCATTTTGACGCACTTGACAGGATGCAAATATGGTCAAGATTTCCTATGTGAAATCAGCCGCTTGAAACCGGGCGGAAAGCGATGCGCCATAACGAAAACAAATGTGATGCACCAAGTTGAGTCCTGACAGTTCGGACAACTTGCCCGGCATTCGGCCTGAGTGCCCGGACAACTTTCCAGGGACTTGCGAAACATAAAATTAAACTGATGGATATCAGTGGCTTGACCCGTTGCAAAGGCACTGCCCAACCGTCATGCGCAGAACCCGGCACGCAATTTGATGCCGCCGCTGACGCCTTGGCCGGTGCGTGAACGTTGTCGATTCCTCCGGCCATCGTCCGGCCCGCACCTTCGTGCGCAGCCGCCTGATGAGCAAAAAAATAATCAGAAGAACAGTGGAGCGGCCATGCAACAGAACAGATCGCAAGTGACCGAGCGCGACGGCTTGTTCGAACTCGAAGCCGGCAGCGACGTCCTCGACAGTCCCCGTTACAACCACGACATGGCACCTACCCGGGTGCACGAACGCACCTGGAACAAATGGCACATCACCGCGCTGTGGATCGGCATGTCGATCTGCGTGCCGACCTACACCCTGGGCGGCGTGCTCACCGCCTATTTCGGGCTGACGGTCGGCGAGGCGCTGCTGGCGATCCTCTTGGCCAACGTCATCGTGCTCATTCCCCTGACCCTCAACGCCTTCGCCGGCACCCAGTACGGCATTCCGTTCCCGGTGCTGCTGCGGTCGTCGTTCGGGATCCTCGGCTCCAACGTGCCGTGCCTGATCCGGGCGCTGGTGGCGTGCGGCTGGTTCGGCATCCAGACGATGTTCGGCGGGCTGGCGATCCACCTGTTTCTCGGCTCGGTCTTCGAGGGCTGGAAGTCCCTCGGCGGCACGGGAGAGGTGATCGGCTTCATGGTGTTCTGGGCGCTCAACCTGTGGGTGGTGATCCGCGGCGCCGAATCGATCAAGTGGCTGGAGACCTTGTCTGCGCCGCTGCTGGTGGCGGTGGGGCTGGGGCTGTTGGTGTGGGCGATGCCCAACGTGTCGATGACGGAATTGCTGGCCATTCCGCCGAAGCGCCCCGAGGGCGCGAGCGTGGTCGGTTACTTCGCGGCGGGCCTGACGGCGATGGTCGGCTTCTGGGCCACGCTGTCGCTGAACATCCCCGATTTCAGCCGCTACGCCAAAAGCCAGAAGGACCAGATCCTGGGGCAGATCTTCGGCCTGCCGCTGACCATGTTCCTGTTCGCCGCGCTGGGCGTGGTGATGACCGCCGCCTCGGTGAAACTGGTAGGGGTGACCGTGTCCGACCCGGTCAGCCTGATCGGCCATATCCAGAGCCCGGCATGGGTGGCGGTGGCCATGGCGCTGATCATCATCGCCACGCTGTCGACCAACACCGCCGCCAACATCGTCTCGCCCACCAACGATTTCCAGAACCTCGCGCCGCGGGTCATCGACCGTACCAAGGCGGTGCTGCTGACCGGCCTGGTGGGACTGCTGCTGATGGGCCATGAACTGCTCAAGAAGCTTGGCCTGATCGTGTCCGACGTCAGCCTGGAGACCGTGTACTCGAACTGGCTGCTGGGCTACTCCAGCCTGCTCGGGCCCATCGCCGGGATCATGGTGGTGGACTACTTCCTGATCAAGAAACAGCGGCTGGACCTGGCCGGCCTGTACCGCGACGACGTGTACCCGGCCTGGAACGTGGCGGGGTTCATCGCCTTCGGCGTGCCGGTGGCGCTGACCCTGCTGTCGCTGGGCAGCGATGCCTTCAACTGGTTCTACAGCTATGGCTGGTTCACCGGCTCGGCGTTGGGCGGGTTGATCTATTACGGGCTGTGCGTGTTGCGCACGCAGCCGGCGGCCGTGAAATCGGCGGTGTAGCGGCCGGCCCCTTCGCGGGCAAGCCCGCTCCCACAGGGTTCGGGTCGACACACATTCCCTGTGGGAGCCAGCCTGCTGGCGATAAGGCCCGACAGACACCACAGAAACATCCATAAGAACTGCCTGAGGAGACCCCCATGAACGCAGCCGTCGACGTCCTGCAATCGACCCTTCAGCACATCAACCGCGACCGCCTGTGGCAGTCGCTCATGGAACTGGCCAAGCTCGGCGCCACGGTCAAGGGCGGCGTCTGCCGCCTGGCCCTGACCGACCTCGATCGCCAGGCCCGCGACCTGTTCGTGCAGTGGTGCCAGGACGCCGGCTGCAGCGTCAGCGTCGACGAAGTCGGCAACATCTTCGCCCGGCGTCCGGGCCGCAACCCGGATCTGCCGCCGGTGATGACCGGCAGCCACATCGACACCCAGCCCACCGGCGGCAAGTTCGACGGCTGCTTCGGCGTGCTGGCCGGCGTCGAGGTGCTGCGCACCCTCAACGACCTCGGCGTGGAGACCGAAGCGCCGCTGGAAGTGGTGGTGTGGACCAACGAAGAAGGCTCGCGCTTCGCCCCGTGCATGATGGGCTCCGGGGTGTTCGCGGAAAAATTCACCCTGGCCGAAACCCTGGCCAAGGTCGACGCCGACGGCATCACGGTCGGCGAGGCGCTCAACGCCATCGGCTATGCCGGGCCGCGCAAGGTCAGCGGCCACAAGGTCGGCGCCTATTTCGAGGCGCACATCGAGCAGGGGCCGATCCTTGAGGACGAGCGCAAGACCATCGGCGTGGTGCTCGGCGCGCTGGGGCAGAAGTGGTTCGACCTCAAGCTGCGTGGCGTCGAGGCCCACGCCGGGCCGACCCCGATGCACCTGCGCAAGGACGCCCTGGTCGGCGCCTCGGTGATCGTCGGCGCGGTCAACCGCGCCGCCCTCGGCCACCAGCCCCACGCCTGCGGCACGGTCGGCTGCCTGCAGGCCTATCCCGGTTCGCGCAACGTGATCCCCGGCGAGGTGCGCATGACCCTGGACTTCCGGCACCTGGAGCCGGCCCGTCTGGACTCGATGATCGCCGAGGTGAAGCAGGTCATCGAAAGCACTTGCCAGGCGCACGGCCTGACCTATGAGCTGACCCCGACCGCCGACTTCCCGCCGCTGTACTTCGAAAAGGGCTGCGTCGAGGCGGTGCGCGGCGCGGCCAAAGGGCTGGGCCTGTCGCACATGGACATCGTCAGCGGCGCCGGCCACGACGCGATCTTCCTCGCCGAACTGGGGCCGGCCGGCATGATCTTCGTGCCGTGCGAGGGCGGCATCAGCCACAACGAAATCGAGAACGCCGCGCCGGACGACCTGGCGGCGGGCTGCGCGGTGCTGCTGCGGGCGATGCTGGCGGCTTCGGCGGCGGTGGCCGGGAGGCAGCAGGCGGCCTGAGTCCGACGCCGCAGGCAGCGGGGCCCGGTCGGCCCCGCTCCGCTGTCACACTTGCGTCATGAACCTGTGCGAATTTGCCCTGCCTGAAAGCTGTTCAAGGACGCCAATGCGCTGTTTCAAAACGGAAAATGAATGCTCAGGAAGCGTGATGTCGATGTTCTTTCAGTTTATGGATCCGCCGGCGGCCTACGCGAACCCTCGGCAGGCGGCACTCGCCTGATGCGGGTGGTCACGTCAGGTTCGGCGTATCTGGACATCGATGCCTATGCCTGCTGCATCGCCTACGCCGAGCTCTTGAACGGCCTGGGCGTGGCTGCCCGGGCCGTGAGCAGCGCACCGCCCAATGCGAGCGTTTGCGCCACGGTGCTTGGCTGGGAGGCTGGCCTGGACGATTACCGGCCGCAAGCGGACGATGCGTTCGTGCTGGTGGATGTCTCCGACCCCCAGCACGTTGACCCGTTGGTGGCGTTGGAGCGGGTGGTGGAGGTCGTCGACCATCATCCGGGCCACGAAACCTATTGGGCCGGCAGGTTAGGGCCTGCGGCCGACATCCATCCCGTCGGCGCAGCGGCGACCCAGGTCTTCGAACGCTGGGAGGCGAGCGGGCTGCTGTCCCGGATCCGTCCCTCCAGTGCGGCGTTGCTGGCCACGGCCATCCTCGACAATACCCTGAACCTCACCGGCCAAATGACGACGGCGCAAGACGTTCGCGCGTATGACGTGCTCGCCCGCCAGGCCGGTCTGCCGGCGGATTGGCCCGAGCGGTATTTCCTGGAGTGCCAGGCGGCGATCGAAAGGGAGCTTTGCGCATCGTTGGCAAAGGACCTGAAACGGATGGAGCCCGACAGCGGACTGCCGGCGCTGTTCGCGCAAATGACCGTGTGGGATGCCGGGGCTCTGGTTGCCCGGCATCGCGCAGAGATCAGCGGCTGGCTGACGGGGCAGGGCGAGGACTGGTTGCTGAACGTCATCGGCATCCGCGACGGCGAGAGCCGCTTTCTTGCGGATCCGCCGATCAGCCAGGACAAGCTCAGCCGCCTGGTTGCGCTCGACTGGCACGCCGGGGAATCCGCTCTGCAACCGTCGATCCTGCGCAAAGAGCTGCTGCGGCTGGGGCTCTCAGCGAAATGTCGAGTCTCGTGTCACAAGCCGCCAGGCTGAATCGTCATCCCGTTGAATCCCTCAAGCACGGAGCAACGCGATGTCGTCCAACACTCAAGCGGTCAACCTGCAACACGCCATGCCCCAGGTCTTCGACAGCCTGGCCCAGGTGCATGTCAGCCTCGGCGCGCACGACCTTGCGCCGTCGCTGGTGCACCTGGTTCACCTGCGTGCCTCGCAGATCAACCAGTGCGGCTTCTGCGTGAAGATGCACAGCCGCGAAGCGCGGGAGGCCCAGGAAAGCAACGAGCGCCTGGACCGCCTGATCGTCTGGCGCCACGTCAGCGATTTCAGCGCCGCCGAGCGCGCGGCGCTGGCGTGGACCGAGGCGCTGACCGTCCTCGCCCCGCACACTGATTACGCCCCTTTGCGCAGCGCCCTGCGCGAGCATTTCAACGACGGGCAGATCGCTGCCTTGACGGGGGAGATCGGCATGATCAACCTGTGGAACCGTTTGCAGGTGTCGAGGCACTGACCGATGAATCCCGCTGAGGACAGCGTCGCCGTCTTTCAGGAACGACGGCCGTTTCTGCTCGGCCTGGCCTACCGCATCCTCGGCTCCCGCGCGGAGGCCGAGGATGCGGTCCAGGACCTGTTCATCAAATGGCTGGAGGCCGACCGGGCCTCCATCGCCGCCCCGGCGGCCTGGCTGACCACCGCCTGCACCCGCCACTGCATCGATGCGCTGCGTTCGGCGCAGCGCTCGCGGGTCGACTACGTCGGCACTTGGCTGCCGGAGCCGATCCACACCACCCACCACGCGTCCCCCGAGCACATGCATGAGTTGGCCTCGTCGCTGTCCACGGCGTTTCTGCTGATGCTTGAGCGGTTGAGCCCGAAGGAGCGTGCGGCCTACCTGCTCTACGACATCTTCGACTTCGACTACGCGCAGGTCGCCGCGACCCTGGGCATCCAGGAGCCGGCCTGCCGCAAACTGGTGTCCCGCGCCAAGGCGCGGATCGGCGACGGGCAGGGCCGCTACCGGCCGGAGCCCGAACGCCAGTCGCAACTGCTCGATGCCTTTCAGGCCGCCATCGCCGGCGGCTCGACCGTCTCGCTCAGCGCGCTGTTGAGCGAAGACGTCGAACTGTGCGCCGACAGCGGCGGCAAGGCGTCGGCGATTCGCCAGACCCTGTTCGGCAGACGGGATGTGCTGGATTTCGTCGGGCAGTCGCTGCATGCCTACTGGCAGGCGCAGGAATGGCTGCCGGTGGAGATCAACGGGGCGAAGGGTGTGCTGATCAAGGCGCAGGGCGAAGTCACGGCGGCCGTGACGTTCGGCTTCGACGGGGGTGGGCGGGTGAACCGGATCTACATCGTGCGCAACCCCGACAAACTGGCGGGGCTCGGGAAAGGTTCCAGCGTCATCTGACCTGTAGGAGCGAGCCTGCCCGCGAGGGTGAACCGAGTGACGGATCGCCATCGCGGGCAGGCTCGCTCCTACCGTCATTCGACCTTGTCGGTCTGGCCCGTCGAATGCTTGCGCCGGTCCTTGCCGTTGGGGTTCCCGGTGTCCAGCAGCCGTCGTTCGATCATCACGGTCTGCAGCGCCAGGCGTTCGGCCGGCGCCATCTGGTGCTCGCGTTTCTTGAGCTCCAGCAGGATCGGGGTGGACCAGGTGCGGTAGACCTGTTCGGCGGTGTTGTCGCTCGTCATCTGTCTCTCCTTGATCAGGTGCTTGCGGGTCGCTGAGTCGTTAACGTTAGTCGAGAATTCCTTGCGGGGCTAACGACCGGACGGGCGGGAGCGGGGCATACCTCGCCCGCACGTTCCGGGACGGGCGCGGTCACAACCTTCACACCCCCGAACCTGTGGAGGGCCGATGAGCCGAGATGTCCTGAGCACCGACACCAACCGCCGCCAGTTGCAGCAGATCATTGCGGGCCTGTCTGACGGCGTGATCCTGCTGGAGCCCGACCGGCGCATCCGCTGGGCCAACGAAGCGGCGCTGGCCATGCATGGCGTCGACTGCTTCGAGGCGCTGGGCAAGGATGCCGAAGACTATGCCCGGCGGTTCAGCCTGCGTTACCGCAACAACCATCCCTTGGCCCTTGAACAGTATCCGCTCAGCCGGGCGGCGGCGGGCGAGACGTTCAGCGATGTGCTGGTGGAGGTGAGCCCCGCCGGCGACGATGAGCGCACCTGGGTGCACAGCGTGCGCAGCCTGGTGCTGACCGACCGTGACGGCGAGCCCGAATCGCTGGTGCTGATCATGAGCGACGTCACCGACTGGGCCAACGCCGAGCAGCGCTTCGAAAAGACCTTCAACGCCAACCCGGCGCCGGCGGTGATCTGCCGCCTCGGGGATTTGCGCTACATCAAGGTCAATCCGGGCTTCCTGGAAATGACCGGCTACCGCCGTGATCAGGTGATCGGCGCATCCACCTACGAACTGGACGTTCTCGGACAGGCCGAACGCAAGGACCTGGCGATCCAGCGCCTGCGCGAGGTGGCGACCATCCCGCAGATGCAGGCCGAGCTGCGCCTGCCCGACGGCGGCAGCAAGCAGGTGATCGTGGCCGGCCAGCCGCTGCTGCTCAACGATGAGGACTGCATGCTGTTTTCCTTCGTCGACATGGAGCTGCGGCACAAGGCCGAGGTGGCGCTGCGCGAGAGCGAAGAGCGGTTCGCCAAGGCTTTCCGGCTGACGCCGGTGCCGATCCTGGTGTGCAGCGCCGATGAGCAGCGGGTGATCGATGTCAATCAGGCGTTCCTCGATACGCTGGCCTATGGCGACGAAGAGGTGGTCGGCAAGACCGTCGCGCAACTGGACTTCATCGCCGACCCGGCGAGCCGAGCGCGGCTGATGACGGCGCTGGACAAGACCGGCCGGGTCGACCGGGTGGAGGTGCAGGTGCGCAAGAAGGACGCCGACCTGCTGGAGTGCGTGGTGTCCGCCGACACCGTCAACATCCAGGACAGGCCTTGCTACCTGTTGGTGCTGATGGACATCACCGAGCGCAAGCGCACCGAGCTGGAGCTGGTGGCGGCGATCGAGGAGGTGATGAAGGACGCTTCGTGGTTCAGCCGCACGCTGATCGAGAAACTGGCCAATGTGAAGAAGATCAACGCACCGCAGTTGCCGGGCGTTGCGTTCACCGACCTCACGGCCCGGGAGCGCGATGTGCTGGGGCTGATCTGCGAAGGCCTGGCGGACAAGGAGATCGCCGCGCGGCTGAAGCTGGCGCCGAACACGGTGCGCAACCATGTGGCGACGGTTTATTCCAAGCTCGACGTGCACAGCCGCAGCGAGGCGATCGTCTGGGCCCGGGAGCGGGGGCTGTTTGCCGGCGGATGGGGCAATCGGGGCCAGCGGTAGGTGCAAATGCACTAGCGGGGGCGGTGCAAATTCGGGTTTTTGCTGGCCGGGGCGGTTCTTAAGCTGACGGGGCGCCAAACGTGTGCGCCCCTGAGAACCGCTGAAGGATCCGCCCCATGAGCCATTCGCCTTTCATTGCCGCCAGCCTTGCGCGGGGTCCGCGATGATCACGCTGGCTCAGTTGTGCGCGCAGCTTGAGCGCAGTTTTTCGCCGTTGGCCTGCGACTGTTTCGTGGACGGCGAGCATTCGCTGACGGTGAAGCTTTATCACCCGGCGTCCGGACAGGTGGATCTGGTCATCAGCGGTTTGAGCGTCAATGCGTTGCGCTCGCCCGAAGCCGTGGCGGCGCTGGTCGAGGAGTTGCGCTACGAGTTGCAGTGCAACTCCTTGAACCCCTCTGATCCGGGATTGGCATGACGCGGAATCGACAGCCTGCCGGGCAGGGAAGGGCCATTTCACTGGCGCTTGCGGGTGGCTGGGCTATAAAGAATGAGTGGTCGGTTTCCCGTGACCGGGTGGATGAGCGCGCGGTGGCGGGAGTTGATTCATCCATTCATCGCGGGCCAACCTATGAACAGACTTGGAAAACGCGTGCTTGAACCCTTGCCGTGGATTTTCGCCATGGCCCTTCTCGGCGGCTGCTCCAGCCCTCCGCCCCCTCCACCGGCCGTGCCGCCGCCAGAGCCGGTGCGCACCTGCCAGACCCTGGAAAACACCGACGTGTCCGGCGACATGTACGCCGACGGCCAAGTGACCCGGCACACCACCACGACCCGCTGCGTCACCCAGTGACATTGCGGTGTGCAGGGATCCTGCGAACACCCGGGATACCTGTGGGAGCCAGCCTGCTGGCGATGGCGGTGGATCAGCCACCAGAGATGTCGGCGGTGCCGGCCTCATCGCCAGCAGGCT
>NZ_JBIVHR010000059.1:0-23637 GCF_044749305.1 Pseudomonas sp. NPDC089534
AGGGTGTAGCTGTAGCTCACGACGCCGGTCGCGGCGTTGAAGCCGGTGATGGTCAGTGTGCTGCCCAGCGGTGTGGTCACCGATTGCGGGAAGCCCGCCGCCACGCCATTGGTGACCACGGCGATGCCGCCCACGGTCAGGGTTGTGACGCCGTCCAGCGCAGTGATGGTGAAGGTGCCGCTTTGGGTCAGCGCGGAGGCGTTGGGGCTACTGCCGTCGCTGAGGTTTTTCTCGTAGACGGTGAGTTCGCCGCCGTTCACGTCCAGGCCGTTGATCGTCACCGGGTCATCGTTGTTGTGGATGTTCAGCACCAGGTTGGCGGTGCTGGTGTCGCCGTCCGAATCGGTGATCGTGTAGGTGAACGTTTCGGTGCCGTTGCCGCCGCCGTGCAATGCCTTGAAGTCGGCGTCGCTGGTGTTGAGCGTGTAGGTGTAGGTGCCGTTGGCGTTCAGCACCAAGGTGCCATAGGTGCCGGTGAAGGTGCCTGCGGTGATCGGGCCGGCGTTGGGGCCGGTCGGTACGCGGTCGGCGCCTTGCACGTCGTTGGTCAACACGTTGCCGGTCAGCGTGAGGTTGGTTTCCGACGCGGTGCCGGCGTTGCTGTCATCCACGCCCTTCGGCAGGTCGTCGATGATGTTCACGTCCAGCGTGCCATTGGCCGTGGTGCCGTTGTCGTCCACCACCGTGACGGCGAATTGCTCGGGCAGGTTGTTCGCGCCGTTGACGTTCGGATGGGCCTCGTTGTCCACCAGCGTGTAGCTGTAGCTGACGACACCGGTCGCTGCGTTGAAGCCGGTGATGGTGAGCGTACTGCCCAAAGGCGTGGTGACCGATTGCGGGAAGCCCGCCGCCACGCCATTGGTGACCACGGCGATGCCGCCCACAGTCAGCGTGGTGACACCATCCAAAGCGGTGACGGTGAACGTGCCGCTTTGGGTCAGGGCCGCCGAGTCAGGGGCGCTGCCGTCGCTGAGGTTTTTCTCGTAGACGGTGAGTTCGCCGCCGTTCACGTCCAGGCCGCTGATCGTCACCGGATCGTCGTTGTTGTGGATGTTCAACACGAGATTCGCGGTGCTGGTGTCGCCGTCCGAATCGGTGAGGGTGTAGGTGAAGGTTTCCGTACCGTTGCCGCCGCCGTGCAGGTTCTTGAAGTCGGCGTCGCTGGTGTTGAGGGTGTAGGTGTAAGTGCCGTTGGCGTTCAGCACCAAAGTCCCGTAGGTCCCAACAAACGTACCGGCGGTGATCGGCCCGGTGCTTTCCCCGACCGGAACCCGGTCGGCGCCTTGCACGTCGTTGGTCAGCACATTGCCTGTCAAAGTCAGGTTGGTTTCCGACGCGGTGCCGGCGTTGCTGTCATCCACGCCTTTCGGCAGGTCGTCGATGATGTTCACGTCCAGCGTGCCGTTGGCCGTGGTGCCGTTGTCGTCCACCACGGTGACGGCGAACTGCTCGGGCAGGTTGTTGGCGCCGTTGGCGTTCGGGTGCGCCTCGTTGTCGACCAGGGTGTAGCTGTAGCTCACGACGCCGGTCGCTGCGTTGAAGCCGGTGATGGTCAGCGTGCTGCCCAGCGGTGTGGTCACCGACTGAGGGAAGCCCGCCGCCACGCCATTGGTGACCACGGCGATGCCGCCCACGGTCAGCGTGGTGACACCATCCAAAGCGGTGACGGTGAACGTGCCGCTTTGGGTCAGCGCGGCCGAGTCCGGCGCGCTGCCAAGGGACAGGTTCTTCTCGAACACCGTCACCTCGCCCCCTTCGACGTTCAAACCGTTGATGACGACAGGATCGTCATTGTTGTGGACCTGCAGCACCAGGTTCGCCGTGCTGGTGTCGCCATCGGCGTCCCGCAGGGTGTAGGTGAAGGTCTCGGTGCCGTTGCCGCCGCCGTGCAGGTTCTTGAAGTCCGGATCGCTGGTGTCGAGGGTATAGGTGTACGTACCGTTGGCGTTGAGCACCAGGGTGCCGTAGGTGCCGACAAACGTGCCGCCCACCACCGGCCCGCTGTCAGGGCCGACGGGGATGCGGTCGGCACCCTGAACATCGTTGGGCAGCACATTGCCGGTCAGTGTCAGGGTGGTTTCCGAGGCGGTCGAGGCGTTGCTGTCGTCCACGGCCTTGGGCACGTCGTCGGTGATGTTGACGTCCAGCGAGCCGGTCGAGGTGTCGCCGTTGCTGTCCCCGGCCACCACGGTGAAGTGTTCGCCGAGGCTGTTGGCGCCGTCGCCCGCCCCATGGGTTTCATTGCCGTTGAGGGTGTAGCTGTAGGTCACGACCCCCGTTGCCGGGTTGTAGCCGATGACGGTCAAGGTGTTGCCCAGCGGTGTGGTGACCGACTGCGGGAAGCCTGCGGCCACGCCACCGACGATCACGTTGATGCCGCCGATGCTCAGGCTGGTCAGGCCGTCGGGGGCGGAGACCGTGAAGCTGCCGGTCTGGGTCAGCGCCCCCGGATTGGCGGCGGAGCCGTCAGGCAGGTTGGCTTCGTTGACCGTCAGTTCGCCCCCCGGCACGTCGAGGCCGTTGAGGGTGACGGGATTGTTGACCGGCGGCACGACCGGCGCCGGGGTGTTGTCGCCGTTGTCGATCACGGCGTTGTGGCGCTCTTCGGGAAACTCGGGAATGCCGCCGAACCCGGCGGTGGGGAAACCGATGATCGGATCGACCCGCCCGCCCACTTCGGTCAGCAGCACGAAACTGTGGCCGCCGCCCAGCTCGCCGGGTGCGCCACCCGTCGCCCCGGGGCCGGCTGCGGTGGCTTCAGCGGATTTCGTCGGGTCTTCGCCGGCGGCGATGGCTTTCTGGATCTGCTCGACGTCGGTCAGTTGCGCTTCACTGGGGGTCAGCGCTTCCGGGGTGTCGACGTGGGTGGCCTGATGGGCCAGCAACTGGCCGGTCATGGTGAGGCTGCTGTCGCGGCCCAGCGTCAGTTCCTGGCCGTTCTGCAGGTGCACCGCCACGGCGCCTTCGGCCCCCGTGACCAGCTGATCGCCGGCGTAGAGCCGGTCGCCTTCGACCAAGGCGCGACGGCTGCCGTCGCCCCCCACCGCAAAAACCTGACCCACGACCTTGGTGACGATCCCGATGAGCGTTGCCATGTGCATTTCCTCCGCTGCCGACCACCGTCGGCGCTGGTTCGCGAAGCAGCCCATGGCTCAAGCGGGTTGCCGGGGCGACGCTCTCGCACCTCGGCAGTTCGTTTCGCAGGTCGCGCAGGACCGGGAAATATGAGTGCCATCAAGCACTTGAAATCCCTGATCACTGCAGCACGCCCACTAGCGCTACGTAACGGTGGTGAATCACCCGAGTGACAAAAAACTGTCGCTCATTGGCCGCTACGCGTCCCTCCCCTTTAGCAGTACTTCGCCGTATGTCGCAAAGTGAGTGGAACTTTCCTCAAGCCTTTCTGTGCTCCCTAAAGCTCATAAAACAAAGGCTTTCGAGAGGAACAATGTGCCGGTTTCGGCCAAGCGCATAAGTTTTTTTCGGCATAACCCATATGAAAATTTTTTCTTAGCTACGCTTCAGGATGTTCTTAGCTCTGTTGTTAAAGAGATGAAACGCTTTTTACAACAAAAATCGTCAATAAATTGGCGACAGTGAAACACCATCAGGACTCAGGGAGATGTAAACCATGCGCGTATTGACCCCCCTCTGCAGTGCGGTTTTGCTGGCCATGGCTTGCACTTCCCAGGCTCAGGCCATGAACCTCACCGAAGCCATCCAGAGCACCATCGCCACCCACCCGGAACTGGCCTCGCGCGTAGATGCCCGCCTGTCCGCGGATGAGCAGGTGAAGGTCGCCAAGGGTGGCTTCTATCCGTCGGTGGACCTGAACGCCGCCTACGGGCGCGGCTACAGCGACAACACCAACACCCGGGCCTTCGGCAACCACCACACCGAAATCCTCAACTACACCCAGTCGGAGCTGCGCCTGCGGCAGATGCTGTTCGACGGCTTCAACACCGCCAACGAGGTCGAGCGCACCAAGGGCGTGTCCAACTCCCGCGCCTACTATGCGCAAGGCACCGCCCAGGACCTGGCCCTGCGCACCATCGAGGTCTACCTCGAAGTGCTCAAGCGCCGCGAACTGGTGACCCTGGCCAAGAACAACCTGCAGGCGCACCTGCGGGTCAACGACCAGATCGGCCTGCGCACCGAACGCGGCGTGGGCAGCACCGCCGACTCCGACCAGTCGGTGGCCCGTAAGGCGCTGGCGCAGAACAACCTCGACACCGCCGAGGTCGACCTGGCCGACGCCGAGTCGAACTTCTACAGCGTGGTCGGGCGCATGCCCGACGAGCTGGAGACGCCGCCCTCGACCCGCGGCGAGTTGCCCGCCGACCTGCGCGAGGCCCAGCAGAGCATGGTCGAGAACAACCCCTACCTGAAATCCGCCCAGGCTGACGTGCAGTCCGCCGAGAGCCAGTATGAAGTCGCCAAGTCGCCGTTCTACCCGCGCTTCGATGCCGAAGCCGCCGTGGGCGCGAACAACAACGTGCAGGGTGACGAAGGCCACGACAACGAATGGCGCGTGGGCGTGGTGATGAACTACAACCTGTTCCGCGGCGGCAGCGACAAGGCCCGCCTGGCGTCCGACGCGCACCAGATCAACCAGGCGATGGACATCCGCAACAACGCCCTGCGCCAGCTCAACGAGAACATCCACCTGGCGTGGAACGCGATGGTCAACGCCAAGAAGCAGACCCCGACCGCCCGCGAATATGCCGAGACCACCAAACGCGTGCGCGCCGCCTACCAGGATCAGTTCGGCCTCGGCCAGCGCACCCTGCTCGATTTGCTCGACAGCGAAAACGAGCTGTACAACGCCAACCGCCGCTACACCGAAATCCGCTATACCGAAGAGTTCTCGATGTACCGGGTGCTGGCGAACATGGGTCAGTTGCTGAGCAAGCAACGGGTGGTGCTGCCCGCCGATGCGATCGCCGCCACGGAAGTGAAGAACGAGGCGCGTCTGCCCGAACTGAAGTAGCGTCTGAAGTGATCCACTGTGGCGAGGGAGCTCGCTCCCGCTGGGCTGCGCAGCAGCCCCGAGCATTCAGGGGCACTCGCACCCAAGCGGGAGCAGGCTACCTCGCCACAGGTCATCGGCCCTCAATCAAGGGGAGCGATCGGTATGACCAGCATGGAACCCGGCAGCACCGGGATCGATCCGCGGCTGAGTTTCGACGACCCGTTGCTCGACGGTCTGTTGATCCTCTGCAAGCTCCACGGCGCCATCGTCAGCCGCGCCAGCCTGAGCGCCGGCCTGCCCCTGGACAAGCAACGCCTGAGCCTGGACCTGCTGCCCCGCGCAGCGGCACGGGCCGGTTTGCAGGCGCGCCTGCTGCGCCGCGAACTGAAAGACATTTCCCCGCTCAACCTGCCGGTGCTGCTGCTGTTGAACAACGGCCGCACCGCCGTGCTGCGGCGCCTGGCCGACGACGGCAAGGCGCTGATCCTGCCCAGCGAGGCCGACGGCGGCGAGCAGTGGGTCGACCACGAGGAGCTCGCCGGCCACTACAGCGGCCAGGCCCTCTTCGCCCGGCCCCGCCATGAACTGGAAGACCTGCGCTCGCCGCTGGTGCCGCGGGTGCAGGCGTGGTTCCGCGACACCCTGAAGCTGTCGAAATGGCTGTACAGCGATGCGGTCCTCGCCAGTTTCCTGATCAACCTGCTGGGCCTGATGGTGCCGCTGTTCGTCATGCAGACCTACGACCGCGTGGTGCCGAACCAGGCCACCTCGACCCTGTGGGTGCTGGCCATCGGTCTTTTGATCGGCACCGGCTTCGAACTGGTGCTGCGGGTGGTGCGCGCGCACCTGCTGGACACCGCCGGCAAGAAGACCGACGTGATCCTGTCCGCGACCCTGTTCGAGCGCATCACCGGCATGGCGATGAAGGCCAGGCCCGCGACCATCGGCGGCTTCGCCCAGAGCATCCACGACTTCCAGGGCCTGCGCGAATTCCTCACCGCCGTCACCCTGACCAGCCTGATCGACCTGCCCTTCGTGGTGCTGATGCTGGCGGTGATCGGCCTGCTCGGCGGTTGGCTGGTGGTGATTCCGCTGGCGGCGTTCCCGGTCACCATCGTGTTCGCCCTGGTGATCCAGGCCCGCCTGCGCGACACCGTGCAGAAAAGCCTGAGCCTGGGCGCCGAGCGCCAGGCGCTGCTGATCGAGACCCTCGGCGGCCTGGAGACCCTCAAGGCGTGCAGCGCCGAAAGCGAGCGCCAGCACAAATGGGAAAGCACCCACGGCGCCCTCACCCGCCTCGACAGCCATGCGCGCAACCTCTCGGCGCTGGCGACCAACGGCACGCTGTTCATCCAGCAGTTCTCGGGAATGGCGACGATCGTCGCCGGGGTCTACAGCATCATCGCCGGCAACCTGAGCGTCGGCGCGCTAGTGGCCAGCTACATGCTCGGCAGCCGCGTGCTGGCGCCGCTGGGGCAGATCGCCGGGCTGATCACCCGCTACCAACAAGCGCAGCTGACGATGAAAAGCACCGACGCCCTGATGGCCCTGCCCCAGGAACGCGACGGCAAGCAGCGCCCCCTGGAGCGCACGCAACTGCAAGGCGCGCTGGACGTCAGCGGCGTGACGTTCCACTACAACGGCCAGAACGCCCCGGCCCTGAACAGCATCAGTTTCAGCCTCAAGGCAGGCGAACGGATCGGCATCATCGGCCGCAGCGGCTCGGGCAAGAGCACCCTGGCGCGGCTGGTGATGGGCTTCTACGAACCCGGCGAAGGCCAGGTGCTGCTCGACGGCCTGGACCTGCGCCAACTGGACGTGGCCGACCTGCGCCAACAGGTCGGCTACGTCGCCCATGACCTGCCGCTGCTGGCCGGCAGCCTGCGCGACAACCTGACCCTCGGCGCCCGCTACGTCAGCGATGCGCGGATGCTCGAAGTCGCCGAACTGACCGGCGTCACCGAACTGGCCCGCCAGCACCCGCAAGGCTTCGACCGGCCGGTGGGCGAACGCGGGCAACTGCTCTCCGGCGGCCAGCGCCAGGCGGTGCTGCTGGCCCGGGCGCTGCTGCTGGATCCGCCGATCATGCTGCTGGACGAACCCACCAGCGCCATGGACAACAGCAGCGAAGACGCCCTGCGCCAGAAGCTGCACCAACAGGTGCAGGGCAAGACCCTGCTGCTGGTCACCCACCGCACCTCGATGCTGAGCCTGGTGGACCGGTTGCTGGTGCTGGACAACGGCCGGATCGTCGCCGACGGTCCGAAGGAAGCGGTCATCGATGCGCTGCGCAAGGGCCGGGTCGGCTCGGCGGCGGTCTGAGAAGCGTGGCCTGAGGCGGGAACCTTGTGGCGAGGGAGCTTGCTCCCGCCGGGTTGCGCAGCAACCCCAAAGAACTTGTGGGCGCTGCGCACCCAAGCGGGACGGCGCGACAATTCGACAAGCTCCCTCGCCACAGGCATTTGATGGTTATTCACTGGTGAGGATCGCTCCATGTCTGCTTCCTCCTCTTCAAAACAGCGCGGCTATTTCGACAGTTTCGGCAAAAGCGCCGAGGCCGAGTTCATGCCGGAAACCGCCGGCGCCTCGCTGCAGGATTCGCCGCGGGCCTCGCGCATCACCGTGTGGCTGGCGGCGGCGCTGCTGGTCAGCGCGCTGGTGTGGGCCAAGTTCGCCGTGCTCCAGGAAGTGACCATGGGCGAAGGCAAGGCGATCCCGTCGAGCAAGGTGCAGGTGATCCAGAACCTGGAGGGCGGCATCGTCACCGAAATCTTCGTGCGCGAAGGCCAGATGGTGGACAAGGGCGACACCCTGCTGCGCCTGGACGACACCCGGTTCCTGTCGAACAAGGGCGAAAGCGAAGCCGACCGCTATGCGCTGATGGCCCAGGTCGAGCGGCTGTCGGCGGAGGCCGAGGGCCGGCCGTTCACGGTGTCCGCCGAAGTCAGCGGCAAGGCCCCGCAGGTGGCCGAGGACGAACGCTCGCTGTACGAGCAACGGCAGAGGCGGCTGGCCAGCGAACAGCGCACCCTCAGCGAACAGCTGCGGCAGAAGACCCAGGAGCTGGCCGAGTTCCGCTCCAAGCAAGGGCAGTTCAGTTCAAGCCTGGCGCTGGTCAACCAGGAGATGAGCATGTCTGAACCGCTGGTCAAGACCGGTGCCGTCTCCCCGGTGGAGATCCTGCGGCTCAAGCGCAGCGCGGTGGAGATCCGCGGCTCGCTCAACGCCACCACCCTGGCGATCCCCCGGGCCGAATCGGCCATCGCCGAGATCCGCAGCAAGATCGACGAGTCGGAACAGACCTTCCGCTCCGAAGCGGCCAAGGAGCTCAACGAGAAACGCACCGACCTGTCGAAAATCACGGCCTCCAGCATCGCCATCGACGACCGCGTCAGCCGCACCACCGTGACCTCGCCGGTGCATGGGGTGATCAAGCAATTGAAGGTCAACACCATCGGCGGCGTGGTGCAGCCGGGCAGCGACATGGTGGAAATCGTGCCGCTGGAGGACAACCTGCTGATCGAAGCCAAGGTGCGTCCGCAGGACGTGGCGTTCCTGCATCCGGGCCAGAAAGCCATGGTCAAGTTCAGCGCCTACGACTACACCATCTACGGCGGGCTCAGCGCCAAACTGGAACTGATCGGCGCCGACACCATCACCGACGACAAGGGCAACAGCTTCTACCTGATCCAGGTGCGCACCGACAAAAACCACTTGGGCGGGGACGTGAAGCCGCTGCTGATCATTCCGGGGATGGTGGCGACGGTGGACATCATCACCGGCGAGAAGACCGTGCTGGACTACCTGCTCAAGCCGGTGCTCAAAGCCCGGACCGAGGCGATGCGCGAACGCTAGCGATTATCCGGAATTTGTGCCGATGGGCATGGCCTCATCGCTGGCAAGCCAGCTCCCACAGTGTCCCTGTCGAACACAAAGTCTGAGCCCGGCGCTAAACCTGTGGGAGCTGGCTTGCCAGCGATGGGGCCAGCGAGGGCACCGATCATTTTTCTGCATGATTGCGTTGGAAGGTCTCCTCCCCCATCGCCGCGATCTGCCCCTCGATCAACGCCTCGAACGGCTTGAGCAACGGCTCGAACGACGCCGGCGCCTCCAGCGTCTGCAAGGCCTGGACGATCGCCTCGACCGTGGACAGCGCCCCCGGCCCCGGCGCCTTGCGCAGCCGGTAGCGGGACACCCCGCCGTCGGCCAGCGTCACCCGCGGCAGCGCCGCCAGCGACGGGTTGAGGTGCAGCAGCTTGCGCGCCTTGCGCCAGGTGCCGTCGGGCACCACCAGCAGCAGCGGCTCGTCGGATGCGCCGTAGGCTTGCAGCGACTGGGCATCGTCCCCCGGAAACAGCAGGCGCGCCCGATACCCCGGCCGGTTCAGCAGCGCCGGCAGATCCTCGAACACCTCGCCGACGATCAGCTCGGCCTGGGTCAACCCCAGCGCCGCCAGCCGCGCCGTGTTGAGCGCGTGGTTGACCTCGCTCGGGTGCTGCAGCAGCAACACCCGCGTGCGGCTGTCGAGGCGGGGGATCAGCGCGCACAGGCAATGGGTTAGGGGGCGCAGGCAGCGCGGGCATTGGGGTCTGGACATTTTCAGGCCTGATTGAGCTGGGCTTTGAGCAAATCGCGAAAGGTCTGGATCAGCGGCTCGCGGCTGCGGCCGCGGCGCATGATCATCGAGAACGGCGCCTGGTAGCCGAAGGTCGCCGGCAGCAGCACGCGCAGGTCGCCCTTGTCGGCCCAGGCCTGGGCGTAATGCTCCGGCAGGTAGCCGATGTAGGCGCCGGACAGCACCAGGATCAGCTGCGCCTCCATGCTCTCCACCGTCGCGGCGCTGTGCTTGAAGCCGTGGCGGGCCAGTTCCGCCTGGCTCCAGTAGCCGCGCCCGACCATGCGCTGCTGGGTGATGACCTGCTCGGGGATCCGCCGCTCGGTGAACAGCGGGTGACGGTTGCTGCAGTACAGCCAGTGCTGCTCGCGGTACAGCGGCATGTACACCAGGCCGCTCATGCGCGTGGAGAACGCGCCGATGGCCAGGTCGAGGCGGTTGTCCTGCACGCCCAGCTGCAATTCGTAGGGGCTCATCACCGACAGGTGCAGGTGCACCGCCGGGTGCTCCTGGCTGTAGGCGCCGATGGCCTCGGCGAACGGCAAGGCCTTGTCGCTGACGGTGGAGTCGATCACCCCGAGGTTGAGCGTGCCGCGCAGTTCGCCCTTGAGCGCGGCGGCGTACTGCTCGAAGCCTTCGAGCTCGGCCAACAGGCGCAGGGTCTCCTGATGGAACAGCTCGCCCTTGCTGGTCAGGCTGAAGCCCCCGCGCCCGCGGTGGCACAGCACCAGGCCGAGGGTGGCCTCCAGCTGGCTCATGTAGGTGCTGATCGCCGAAGTCGACAGGTTGAGCTCCTGCTGGGCGTTGGCGAATCCCTGATGGCGCACCACGCTGACGAAGATGCGCAAAAGTTTCAGGTCGGGTAAAGCGTTGGCCATACAAATGCTCCGGACTCGGGTAAAGCGCTCAACTCAACACAACGGAAAACCCTGTAGGAGCGAGCCTGCTCGCGATGGCGGTGGCTCAGTCAACGTTGATGCTGGCCGCCAGTCCGTCATCGCGAGCAGGCTCGCTCCCACAGGTTTTGTATTCGTCATCCCATTTGGGGATGGCCGAGAAGTCTATCTCGCGCCTCGCCATTAGTTCAGAAAAATCTGAACTAAGTATTTGCCCGCAGCGATTCTTCCGACCTGCGGCATTTCGCAGAATCCGCCCACAACGGTGCCCGAACCTTGCGTAAGCGGCGCACCCGAACAACTAAAACAAAGACGATGAGGCCTTACCCGTGGACAAGATTCTTCACCAACCACTGGGCGGCAACGAAATGCCGCGCTTCGGCGGCATCGCCACCATGCTCCGACTCCCCCACCTCGACACCGCCGCCGGCCTGGACGCTGCCTTCGTCGGCGTGCCGCTGGACATCGGCACCTCGCTGCGCCCCGGCACCCGTTTCGGGCCGCGCGACATCCGCACCGAATCGGTGATGATCCGCCCGTACAACATGGCCACCGGCGCCGCCCCGTTCGACTCGCTGTCGGTGGCCGACATCGGCGACGTGGCGATCAACACCTTCAACCTGCTCGACGCCGTGCGCATCATCGAAGAGGCCTACGACAACATCCTCGAGCACAACGTGATCCCGCTGACCCTGGGCGGCGACCACACCATCACCCTGCCGATCCTGCGCGCCATCCATAAAAAGCACGGCAAGGTCGGCCTGGTGCACATCGACGCCCACGCCGATGTGAACGATCACATGTTCGGCGAGAAGATCGCCCACGGCACGACCTTCCGTCGCGCCGTCGAAGAAGGCCTTCTGGATTGCGACCGCGTGGTGCAGATTGGTCTGCGGGCCCAGGGCTACACCGCCGACGACTTCAACTGGAGCCGCGACCAGGGTTTCCGCGTGGTGCAGGCCGAAGAGTGCTGGCACAAGTCGCTGGAGCCGCTGATGGCCGAAGTGCGCGAGAAGGTCGGCGGCGGCCCGGTGTACCTGAGCTTCGACATCGACGGCATCGACCCGGCCTGGGCGCCCGGCACCGGCACCCCGGAAATCGGCGGCCTGACCACCATCCAGGCGATCGAGATCGTGCGCGGCTGCCAGGGCCTCGACCTGATCGGCTGCGATCTGGTAGAAGTCTCGCCCGCCTACGACACCACCGGCAACACCTCGCTGCTGGCCGCCAACCTGCTGTACGAAATGCTCTGCGTACTGCCAGGCGTGATCCACCGCTGAGGGTTCGCCATGAACGAACGTGATCAGGTTCTGCAGGCGGCCGCCGACCTCGTGTCCGCCTTCGCCCGCAACGACCGCGAAGCCTACTTCGGTGCGTTCAGCGCCGACGCCAGCTTCGTGTTCCACACCCTCGAACAGCCCCTGCTGTCGCGCGACGCCTATCAGGCGCTGTGGGACAGCTGGCGCGCCGAGGATGGCTTCGAGGTGCTCTCGTGCACCTCGAGCAACGCCTGCGTCAGCCTGCAAGGGGACGTGGCGGTCTTCATCCATGACGTGGCCACCGAGCTGCGCATGCAAGGGGAGCAACACTTCAGCCAGGAGCGCGAGACGATTGTGTTCAGGAAGCACGCGTCGAGCCTAGAACAACAAGGCCTATGGCTGGCCTGCCATGAACATTTGTCCGCAATGCCGGAAGGGCTGCCACCCCCTTAGCCAAACAGGCGACGCCCACGCACGATGGGCGCGCCTTGATGATCGGAGCAGATCATGAATAACAAGAACAACGACCAAAGCCTTACGCAGATTGAAACCCACGGGGTCGAACAGATCCCGGACCACGAACGCACCGCAGGTCCCGTGGACTTGTTCCGCATGATCTTCGGCGGCGCCAACACCTTCGCCACCGCCGTGCTCGGCAGTTTCCCGGTGCTGTTCGGCCTGTCTTTCCAGGCCGGGGTCTGGGCGATCGTCTCGGGCGTGCTGCTGGGTTCGCTGATCCTCGCGCCGATGGGCCTGTTCGGCCCGCTCAACGGCACCAACAACGCCGTGTCGTCCGGTGCGCACTTCGGCGTGCACGGGCGGATCGTCGGCTCGTTCCTGTCGCTGCTGACCGCCATCGCCTTCTTCTCGCTCTCGGTGTGGAGTTCGGGGGATGCGCTGATCGGCGGCGCCAAGCGCCTGATCGGCCTGCCGGAAACCGACCTGACCCTGGGCCTGGCCTACGGCCTGTTCGCGGTGCTGGTGCTGACCGTGTGCATCTACGGCTTCCGCTTTCTGCTGTGGGTCAACAAGATCGCGGTGTGGAGCGCCAGCCTGCTGTTCCTGCTGGGCGCGTTCGCCTTCGCCGGCCCCTTCGATGCGCATTACGCCGGCACCGTCAGCCTCGGCCAGCCGGGCTTCTGGGCGGCGTTCATCGGCGCGGCGCTGGTGGCCATGAGCAACCCGATCTCCTTCGGCGCGTTCCTCGGCGACTGGGCCCGCTACATCCCGCGCGACACCTCCCGGCAGCGGATCATGACTGCGGTGATCCTTTCGCAGATCGCCACCTTCATCCCGTTCCTGTTCGGCCTGACCACCGCCACCATCGTGGCGATCCAGGCGCCGGACTACATCGCGGCCAACAACTACGTCGGCGGCCTGCTGGCGGTGTCACCGGGCTGGTTCTTCCTGCCGGTGTGCCTGATTGCGGTGATCGGCGGCATGTCCACCGGCACCACGTCGCTCTACGGCACCGGCCTGGACATGTCCAGCGTGTTCCCGCGGCTGCTGTCGCGGGTCAAGGCGACGCTGCTGATCGGCGTGCTGTCGATCGCCTTCATCTTCATCGGGCGCTTCGCGGCCAACCTGGTGCAGAGCGTGTCGACCTTCGCCGTGCTGATCATCACCTGCACCACTCCGTGGATGGTGATCATGATCATCGGCCTGGTGGTGCGCCGCGGCTTCTACTGCCCGGACGACCTGCAAGTGTTCACCCGCGGCGAGCGAGGCGGCCGCTACTGGTTCAACCACGGCTGGAACTGGCGCGGCATGGGCGCCTGGATCCCCAGCGCGGCGGTCGGCCTGTGCTTCGTCAACCTGCCGGGGCAGTTCGTCGGCCCGCTGGGCGAACTGGCCGGCGGCATCGACATCAGCCTGCTGGTGACCCTGGGCCTGGCCTCGGTGCTGTACCTGATGCTGCTGAGCCTGTTCCCGGAGCCGGCGCTGGTGTACGGCCCGCAGGATGCGCGCCGGGCAATCGCAGAAAAACCCGAACTGCGTCAGGCAGCCTGACCGGTACACAACATTTGAAGGAGTGGAGTTTTTGTGGCGAGGGAGCTTGCTCCCGCTCGACCGCGTAGCGGTCGCAAAACAGCGATTGGGTTTCCCTCAAGAAACCCGGTCGCAGGATTTGGGGCCGCTTCGCAGCCCGGTGGGAGCAAGCTCCCTCGCCACAGAGCGACATTCCACCAGCGTTCCACATAAAAAAGACAATCGGAGACACGCCATCATGGCTTTGGATTTATTCGTCGTCCTCATCTACGCGGCCGGCATGCTCTTGCTCGGCTACTTCGGCATGCGCAAGGCCAAAACCAACGAAGACTTCCTGGTCGCCGGGCGCAACCTGGGCCCGAGCCTGTACATGGGCACCATGGCGGCGACCGTGCTGGGCGGTGCGTCCACCGTCGGCACCGTGCGCCTGGGCTACGTGCACGGGATCTCCGGCTTCTGGCTGTGCGCGGCCCTGGGCTGCGGCATCGTCGCGCTGAACCTGTTCCTGGCCAAGCCGCTGCTGAAACTGAAGATCTACACCGTCACCCAGGTGCTGGAGAAGCGCTACAACCCGATGGCCCGCTCGGCGAGCGCGGCGATCATGCTGGCCTACGCGCTGATGATCGGCGTGACCTCGATCCTGGCCATCGGCACCGTGCTGCAAGTGCTGTTCGGCCTGCCGTTCTGGATCTCGGTGCTGCTGGGCGGCGGCGTGGTGGTGATCTACTCGGCCATCGGCGGCATGTGGTCGCTGACCCTGACCGACATCGTCCAGTTCATCATCAAGACCGTGGGCCTGATGTTCATCCTGCTGCCGATCTGCCTGTACCGCGTCGGCGGCTGGGACGACCTGGTGATGAAGCTGCCGGCGGCGGCGTTCAACTTCACCACCATCGGCTGGGACACGATCATCACCTACTTCATGATCTACTTCTTCGGCATCCTGATCGGTCAGGACATCTGGCAACGGGTGTTCACCGTCAAGAATGAGAAAGTGGCCCAGTACGCCGGCAGCTTCGCCGGGATCTACTGCATCCTCTACGGCCTGGCCTGCGCCCTGATCGGCATGGCGGCCCACGTGCTGATCCCGGACCTGGACAACGTCAACAACGCCTTCGCCGCCATCGTCAAACTGTCGCTGCCGGACGGCATCCGCGGCCTGGTGATCGCCGCCGCGCTGGCCGCGATGATGTCCACCGCCAGCGCCGGCCTGCTGGCCGCCGCCACCACCCTGACCGAAGACCTGCTGCCCAAGCTGCGTGGCGGCAAGCCGTCGAGCCTGGGCATCAACCGCCTGTTCACCCTGCTGACCGGCGCCGTGGTGCTGGCCATCGCCCTGGTGGTGAACGACGTGATCAGCGCCCTGACCCTGGCCTACAACCTGTTGGTGGGCGGCATGCTGATCCCGCTGATCGGCGCGATCTTCTGGAAACGCGCGACCACCGCCGGCGCCATCGCCAGCATGGGCATGGGCTTCGCCACGGCGCTGCTGTTCATGGTCAAGGACGGTCTGGACGCCAACACCCCGATCTACTACAGCCTGGCCGTGGGCCTGGTGAGTTTCGTGGTGGTGAGCTTGATGTCCCGTCGCCCTGCCCCGGTGGCCAGCGCGATCTAAGCTTCACATAACGACTCGATGCTTTCTTCGGCGGGTGTGGCGTCGGTTGCCACACCCGTTTTTTTCGTCTGGAGAAAATGATTGATGAAGATCGTCAGCCGCGACCGGTGGTTCGAAGTGCAGTCCCTGGGCGACGGCATCCGCCTGATCCACGAGCCGTACATCCGGCCGTTCTACCGCTGCAACCTGTGGCACATCCAGGGCCGCGACAAGGATCTGTTGCTCGACAGCGGCTCGGGGCTGGTCAGCCTGCGCGAGCAACTGCCCTGGCTCACCGAACGGCCGCTGGTGGCGGTGGCCAGCCATTGCCACTTCGACCACATCGCCGGCCACCACGAATTCGCCGAACGCCTGGTGCACCCGGCCGAAGCCGACATCCTGGCGGCGCCGGACGGCGACAACGACCTGAGCCGCGCCTTCGTCGGCGACGACATGTTCGAGGCCCACCCGGACTGCCCGTTGTGCTATGCCGAGTACCGGGTCAAGGCGGCGCCGGCCACCGGCTTCGTCGAGGACGGCGACGTGCTCGACCTGGGCGGCCGCACGCTGCAGGTGCTGCACACGCCGGGGCATTCGCCGGGCGGGATCAGCCTGTACGAGGCGGCGACCGAAACCCTGTTCAGCGGCGACATCATCTACGACGGCCCGCTGATCGAAGACGCCTACCACTCCGATCTCGACGACTACGCCGCCAGCCTGCGGCGCCTGCACGGCCTGGCGGTGCGCACGGTGCATGGCGGGCACTTCGGCAGCTTCTCCGGGAAGCACCTGCGGGGAATGATTGACCAGTGGCTGCGCCGGCACGGGTGAAGCCTGCTGTAATCAATCAGGTCGCCCCCTTCGAATGACTGCCATGAACAGAGCCGCCGTGCGCGCCGCCGTGCACCGATTCATCCTTCGCCTGCTGGAGAACCGCGAATTCGACGACAACACCAGCCTGGCGCAACTGGGGCTGGAGAAAGCGGACATCGAAGATCTGATCTTCCACCTGGAAGATGAATTCGGACTGACGGCGTTCACCGCCGAGGAGGACCGGATGCTCAGGAGCGCGAAGACGGCGAATGACTTGAGCCGGTTCCTGATGGAGATCAGCCGGCATTGAGAAACGAAAAATCGCAGCCTCCGGCAGCGCCCACATCGATAGGGATGGGCGCTGCCGGAGGCTGCGATCTCTTGGGCATCAAGCCCGGGGCATCACCGGCGACGCGGCTGGCGCCGACGCTGTTCGTCATCGGTGCGGATCGGTACGGGTTGCAGAGGCGGTTCGATCAAGCCGAGGGCAACACCCAAATCGTGCAGCCAGTTCTGAATTTTCTCTTTCATCGTCATGCCCCCTTCAGGGTGGTGCCGAGCGACCGGAATTCTGAGGCCGCTTCGCACTGATAATAGTCCGAAGTCCTACGCAATGCGCAGTGAAATCCGCAATGATCTGTTACCGAATCGGACGAAATCCCTGACCGTTCGCTCAAGCCGATTCCCGGGCGTCTTCGCCGGCCACGGGATAGAGCGCCCGCTGCTGTTCGATCCAGGCATTGAGGTTGGCGCCGACCATGCCCTTGCGCCACATCAGCCATGTCGTCGCGCTGGCGAACGGCTCGGCCAGCGGGTGCACCGCCACGCCTTCGCGCCCCGGCAGGCTGGCGAGCATCGACTCGGACATCAGCGCCACGCCGCTGCCGGCGATCACGCAGGCCAGCATGCCCTGATACGACTCGATCTCCATCGCCCGGCCCATGGCCGCGTGATAGTGGGCGAACCACGACTCCAGCCGCGCCCGGTAGGCGCAGCCATGGCGGAAGGTGAACACCGCGCGCCCCTCGACATCCTTGGCGCTGCGCACCGGCGGGTGCTCGGCTTCGCTGATCAGCACCAGCCGCTCGTTGCACAGCGGCACACCGTCGATGCCCGCCAGCTGCGGCGGGCCGTCCACCAGCGCCGCGTCGAGCCGGCCGGTGAGCAGGCCTTCGAGCAGCTCGCCGCTGGGCCCGGACTGCACTTGCAGGTTCACCGCCGGATAACGCTTGTGATAGCGGGCCAGCAGCGCCGGCAGATGAATCGCCGCCGTGCTGTACAGCGTGCCCAGCACGAAGTCCCCCGCCGGTTGCCCGCCCATCACCGCCGCACTGGCCTGATCGCGCAGGGCGAACAGCTTGCCGGCGTAGTCCAGCAGGACCTTTCCCGCAGGTGACAGCTGCAAACGCTGACGCTCACGGACGAACAGTTCGACGCCCAACTGCTCCTCCAGCTGTTTAAGCCGGGTCGACAGGTTCGACGGCACCCGGTGCAGGCGTTCGGCGGCGCGGGTGATCGAGCCCTCCTCCGCCACCGCCTGAAAGATCCGCAGTTGGCTGAACTCCACAGGTTTTCTCCAGAACAGAACAAGTTACTCACTATTATTCAATTTTAAAGAAAGTCAATCAGTCCTAGCCTGACGGTCATCGAACCCTCTTTGGAACTGCGACCATGTCACCGCTGATTCGCCTTCTCGCCAGTTTTGTCGCCCTGATGATGGCCATGGGCATCGGGCGCTTCGCCCTCACCCCGCAAATGCCGCACCTGCTCAGCGAAGGCCAGGTCGACCTGACCGCCGCCGGCCTGATCGCCGCCGCCAACTACCTCGGCTACCTGCTGGGTGCGGTGGATGCGATGTTTGCCCGCCGGCCGGAGCAGGTGCGCGGTCGCTTGCACGGCGGCCTGTGGCTGTGCGTGCTGCTGACCCTGGCCTCGTTCTGGGCCGACGGTTTCTGGTCGCACCTGATCCTGCGCTTCGGCACCGGCGTGGCCAGCGCCTGGGTGCTGGTGATGATCACGGCCTTGAGCCAGCCGCTGGCGTTGGCCGCCGGACGCCCACGGCTGGGCGCGGCGGTGTTTGCCGGGCCGGGATTGGGGATTTTTCTGACAGGCCTGCTGGCGCTGGCCTCACACCTGCTGAACCAGACGTCCGCCACCTTGTGGCTGATCTACGCCGCCGTGGCGCTGGCGATGCTACTGGCCATCGTGCGGATCCTGCCGCAACCGGCCGCCCCGGCGGCTGCGGCGCCCGTGACCACAGGCGCACCGGCCCGCGGCATCGCCCGGCTGGCCGTGGTGTATGCGTTGTACGGCGTGGGTTACATCATTCCGGCCACGTTCCTGTCGCAGATGGCCAACGCGCAATTCCACGGGCAATGGCAGGCGGATCTGTTCTGGCCTTGCTTCGGCCTGGCGTCGGCCCTCGGCGTCGTGCTGGTGAGCCTGCGCAGGCCCGATGCGGGCACCACCCGTCATTGGCTGCTGGCCACCTTGTGGCTGCAAGCGGCCGGGGTGTTCGCCTGCCTGCTGGGCAGCGGCGCCGGGCTGGCGCTGGGGGTGATCCTGTGCGGCACGCCGTTCCTGGCCTGCATGCAACTGGTGATGCAGCGCTCGCGGGAGCTGGCGCCCCATGCCACCCAGCGCAACGCCGGCCTGCTGACCGCGTGCTTCGCGGTCGGTCAGCTCAGCGGCCCGTTGCTGGCGGCGCTGAGCAGCCATTTCAGCGGCGGCCTGCAACCGGCGCTGGTGATCGCCGGCAGCGGCCTGCTGGTCGCCGGCGGCCTGGCCCTGCAACCGCTCAGGGCTGACCGAGGGCTTTGCGCAAGCGCCGGCGCACCCACTGCTCGGCGCTGACGAAGGTGATGCCGAGCAGCACCAGCACTGCGCCGACGATGAAGTTCAGGCTCAGCTTCTCGCCCAGCAGCAACACGCCGAACGTGACGCCGAACAGCGGCGTCATGAACGAAAACACCGCCAGGTTGGCCGCCAGGTAGCGCCGCAGCAGCCAGAACCAGATCAGGTAGCTGAAGAACGACACCACCACACCCTGGAACAGCACGCTGGCCACCGCCACGCCGGTGAGGCTGACGTGGGTGATCTGGCCGCTGAACAGCGCAATCGCCAGTAGGCCGAGGAAACCGACGATCAGCTGATAGAACAGGGTCAGTGTCACCGGCGCCTCGGACAGCCGCGAGGCGCGCACCACCACCGTGGTCGCGCCCCAGCAGGCGCCGGCCAGCACGCCCAGGGCGTCGCCCAGCAGCATGCGCCGGTCGAGGTTGTCCCACGACACCCCGCCGGCGAAAGCGATGGCGATGCCGACGAACGCCAGGCAGATGCCCAGCCACTGCACGGCGCGCAAACGCTCGCCCGGCAGCAGGAAATGCACGCCCAACGCGGTGAAGATCGGCGCGGTGTAGAGGAACACCGACATGTGCGCCGCCGTGGTCAGCTGCAGCCCCTCGGCGATGAAAAGGAACTCGAGGCCGAACAAGGCACCGGCCAGCAGGCCGCCGCGCCAGGTGGCGCCGACCTGATCCCAGCCGCCCTTGACGCAGATCAGCAGGCCCACCAGCAACGCGGAGATCCCCGACCGCCCGGCCGCCTGCATCACCGGCGCGATGTCGGCCGCCGCCCACTTGATCATCACCTGCTGCACGCCCCAGACCAGGCACAGGCCGATCATCACCTGCAAAGCGAAACCGTCGGCGCTGCGCCGCTCTGCGCTCACCGCAACACCTCGAACACACATCTCATGGCAGATTTCCCCAAGGCTCAAAACAAAGCCCCGGACAGTGTCCGGGGCAAATGGATGACGGCTGCGCCGCCAATCGCAAGCAGGCTCGCTCCCACTGGGGACGAGGCCGGCTCAGGCAACACCGACAGCGGTAAAACTCAGCTCAGCTCGATGCGGTCGGCGTGGATGACGATCTGGCCGCTCTTGTACAACGCCCCGATGGCCTTCTTGAAGTTGCCCTTGCTGACGCCGAACAGGCTGCTGATCAGCGCCGGATCGCTCTTGTCGCTCACCGCCAGGGTGCCGTTGCTTTCGCGCAGCTTGGCGAGGATCTTCGCGTTCAGGCTGCCCGCCGCTTCCTGGCCGACCGGTTGCAGGCTGAGGCTGATCTTGCCGTCGGCGCGCATTTCCTTGATGAAGCCCTTCTCGCGCATGCCCGAGCGCATGTACTTGAAGATCTCGTTCTTGTGGATCAGGCCCCAATGCTTGTTGTTGATGATCGCCTTGTAGCCCATGTCGGTGGACTCGACGACCAGCAGATCGACCTCTTGCCCAGGCGTGTAGGTGGCCGGGGTCTTGTCCAGGTAGCGGTCCAGGCGCGCGGTGGCGGTGATGCGGCGGGTGCGCTTGTCGAGGTAGGCATGCACCACGCAGTAGTCGCCGGCGCTCAACTGGCGCTTTTCCTCGGAATACGGCAGCAGCAGGTCCTTGGGCAGGCCCCAGTCGAGGAACACGCCGATGCTGTTGATCTCGACCACTTTGAGGCTGGCGAACTCGCCGACCTGGATCTTCGGTCTTTCGGTGGTGGCGAGCAGTTTGTCTTCGCTGTCCAGATAGACGAACACGTTGAGCCAGTCTTCATCTTCGCTGGACACATCCTTGGGGACGTAGCGGTTGGGCAAGAGAATCTCGCCGTCGGCGCCGCCGTCCAGGTACAGGCCGAAGCTGGTGTGCTTGACCACTTGCAAACTGTTGTAACGCCCGACTAAAGCCATTTCCGATTCCTCACTTACGTGGGCGGCATTCTACCCGGTTTTGCCCGGCGCGTTGGCGGCGCGAACGGCCGGCGAGGGAGATTCGCCGATGGCCGGGGCTTCATCGCAACGGTGCCGTTCGTCCGATTGTCGAAAGGGCTTGCGCCTTTCTGAGCCGGGCCCCATGCGCGCCTACGTTCCGATTCAAAACAGGAGGTTAGCGGGCGGTTTCAACCCGCCGACCGATAATGTCCGACTTTCCTGGTAGGTCTTTACCCGGGACATTCACCCAGATTTTGTCGGGGAATTACGGTAGTCTGGCCGGCCGAGCCACTTTTACAGGTCAATGCCCGCCATGCGTGTCAAAGCCTCCGCCAGCAAAGCCAAGCCCGCTCCAGCCGTTGAAACCAGCGAATCGCTGAACGACCAGATCGCCGCGTTCCTCAAGTCCGGCGGTGAGATCCAGCAGATCGCCAAAGGCGTCAGCGGCCAGACCTTCACCCCTTCCCGGCACATCAGCCTGGGCAAGAAGTAAGACCGCGCAATACCCTCCGTCCACGGGCGCTTTGAGCTTCGAAGCGTCTGGACCGGCCCCTCGCCCCACCGCTCCCGCGTTTAAAACCTCAGCGAAAATCGACGAACGGCCCCCGGTGCCGATCATTCGCCGGTATCCTTGCACGCGTCTGGATAAAGCGTTTCAGCAGGCCTTGGCGCCCTGCCCTCGCTGTTCAAGGAGTGACGCATGTTCAAACCCTTCTGTTTATTGCTTGTCGGCCTGCTGGCCTGCCCCGGCGCCTTTGCGCAGATCTTCCAGCGCGAACTCGGCGATTTCGACCTCAAGCTCGGCACCAGCCCCAGCCGCAGCATGGCCCAGGGCCTGGTCAAGCCTTCGGCGGTCGGCGCCTTCCACGGCGGCCTCGACCTGAGCCACGACAGCGGCCTCTACTTCGGCCAATGGTCGCCCAGCATGGGCATCACGCCGGGCAAGGATCTGGAGGTGGACTCCTACCTGGGCTTCAAGCAGCCCTTCGACCAGACCCTGGGCTACGAAGTCGGCACGATCCGCTACAGCTACCCCAGCGTCGACACGCCCGACAGCCAGGAACTGTTCGGCGGCCTGACCCTGCTCGGCAGCCGTTTCGGCCTGGCGTTCAGCGACGATCCGGACAAGCGCAACAACACCCTGTTCGCCGACTTCGGCGGCAACCAGCCGTTCGGCATCGGCATCAGCATGAAGTACACCCGCCACCGGCTGAACACCCCGGTCTCGGTGGACGGCGGCTACGTCAGCGCCTTCAGCGACTGGTCGCTGAAGTTCTCCCGCCCGTTCATGGGCATCGACCTGAACCTGATCTACAGCAACTCCAGCCTCGGCGGCAGCGATTGCACCGCGTACTCCGGCCACAACAGCCAGTGCGACGGGCTGGTCACCCTCAAGGCCGAACGCGCGTTCTATTGATCGGCTGAACCGGCGGGGCCATGCTGCGTTCACATGAACATCAGACTGGCTTTCGCAAGGATTCGCCCATGTCTCGCCGGTTCAAGCACCTCATCGTCCTGTTGACCTTCATGCTCACCCTCGGCGCGTGCAGCCGCATCGGCCTGGCCTACCGCAACCTCGACGTGATCATTCCGTGGACGCTCAGCGACTACCTGGACATGAACGGCGAGCAGAAAGGCTGGTTCAACGAGCGCCTCAAGGAGCACCTGAGCTGGCACTGCACCACGCAGTTGCCGGGTTACCTCGACTGGCTGGATCGCCTGCAATCGATGGTCGAGCGCAACCAGGTCACCGACGCCGCCCTTCAGGCCCGCACGGCGGAAGCCAAACAGGCCATCGCCGAGACCGCCCGACAGATCACCCCGTCGGCCGTCGAACTGCTGAAAGGCCTGGACGACAGGCAGGTCGCCGAGATGAACGACGCCTTCGCCAAGGACCTGCGCAAACACGAGCAGCAGTACCTCAAGCCGCCGCTGACCCGGCAAGTCGCCGAACGCGGCGCCCGCATGGACAAGCGCCTGAACGACTGGCTCGGGCCGCTGAGCGTGACGCAAGAGCAGCGGGTGATGGCCTGGTCCACGGCGTTGGGCGACCAGAACACCCAGTGGATCGCCAACCGCGCCCACTGGCAAAAGCAGTTCAGCGCGGCGGTGGCGCAACGGCAAAATCCCGGTTTCCCACAAAGGATCGAGACCCTTCTGGTCAACCGCGAGAGCCTGTGGACACCCGATTACCGCAAGGCCTACGCCGACACCGAGGCGCAGGCCCGCTCGCTGTTCGTCGACCTGATGGCCGAGAGCACGCCGCAGCAGCGTCAGCGGCTGCTGAAGAAAATCGAGGGCGTGCGCAAGGACTTCAACGACCTGAAATGCCTGAAGGCCGCCCAAAGCAGCTAGGCAAACGGTGCCTGGGCGGGCGCCATCGCCAGCAGGCTGGCTCCCACAGGGGTTTGGGGTGGCGGCCGATCCTGAGTAGATCCGCGATACCTGTGGTAGCTGGCTGGCTAGCGATAGCGGCCTGTCAGCCACTGGAGATGTCGGCTGTGATGGCCCAATCGTTGGCAAGCCAACTCCCACAGGTTTCTGTGGTGTACAGGGATCCTGCGGACACCGGCGATTCCCTGTGGGAGCCAGCCTGCTGGCGATGGCGGTGGATCAGCCAACAGAGATGTCGGCAGTGCTGGCCCCATCGCTTGCAGGCAAGCTCCTACAGGTTTTGGGGTGTGCCTGGATCCTGCGGACACCGGCGATTCCCTGTGGGAGCCAGCCTGCTGGCGATGGCGGTG
>NZ_JBIVHR010000059.1:23734-38309 GCF_044749305.1 Pseudomonas sp. NPDC089534
CAGAGATGTCGGCAGTGCTGGCCCCATCGCTTGCAGGCAAGCTCCTACAGGTTTTGTGGTGTGCCTGGATCTTGCGGACACCGGCGATACCTGTGGGCGATGGCGTCAGTGAGGCCAGCGCAAGGGGGCGAAAGGCTCAGGCAATCTGCGCCTTGGAGGCCACCTGATCGAACGTCGCCTCGTCCAGCGCATCCGCCTGCTCGTCCAGCACCTGCCGAGGATGGTCATGGCCGGGAATGCTGCTGTCGATCAGGCTCAGCAAGCTCGCGCCGCGCGGGGTCAGAATGAAGTTCCCCCCGGTGCCGCCTTCCTCTTTCGGCCGGGGCTCGATGTAGCCGCGCAGCAGCAACAGCTTTTCATACTCGCAGGCCAGGGTTTTCAGGTGATCCAGGTTGTCTATCGGCTCACCGGCCGCCGCTTGCTCCGCCGCGTGCTGCTCGGCGTAGGGCCGTGGCGTGAAATTGTGGCCGGCACTGTTCTGCGCTTCGTGCAGCAAACGCTCGATCAAATCCCAGTTGTAAGTCGTCATCCCGATTCAACCTCCGGTGTGCGTCAGTGAAAACGCTCTCAAAAGGTGTGACCGGTGCCGTCCGGGGCCGTTCAGCCGGATTCACGGCCCCGACCGACCGGCGGTCTGTCGAATTCCCGCCGGGTTGAACGACTAGTCTGAGACAGCCGGTTTCAACCCCGCAGGAGAAATCATCATGAACGTGCAGAATCATCCGGTGGTGTCGCGCGAAGAATGGCTCGCCGCCCGCCAACGACACCTGGCCGACGAAAAGGCCTTCACCCGCGAACGCGACCGCCTCAGCGCCCAGCGCCGCGCCCTGCCCTGGGTGAAGGTCGACAAGGACTACCGCTTCCACGGCCCCGACGGCGAACTGAAACTGGCCGACCTGTTCGGCCAGCGCAGCCAACTGATCGTCTACCACTTCATGTTCGCCAAGGGCTGGGAGGAAGGCTGCCAGGGCTGCTCGTTCCTGGCCGACCACTTCGACGGCGCCGACCTGCACCTGGCCCATCACGACATCGCCCTGGTGGCGGTGTCCCACGCACCGTTCGCCGAGTTCCAGGCCTTCAAGCGGCGGATGGGCTGGACATTCGATTGGGTGTCATCAGACGGTTCCGATTTCAACTACGACTTCGGCGTTTGCGCCCGAAGCGAAGACGCCGCCGCCGGAAAGGCCACCTACAACTACGAAAAGACCGACAGCTCCGAGGAAGAAATGCCGGGGCTGAGCGTGTTCTACCGGGATGAGGCCGGCGCGATCTTCCATACCTATTCCACGTATGCGCGGGGCCTGGATCTGTTGGTGGGCGCCTACAACTTTCACGACCTCACGCCCAAGGGCAGGAATGAGGACGAGATCATGGAGTGGGTGCGGCATCATGACCGGTATGAGGGTGAAACCAAAAACAGCTGCTGCCATGGAGGATCAGCCCAGTAAGGCGCAGGCCCGCTGCTCTTGGCTGTCCGGACACAGGGCACCTTGCCTACATAACCCCGAACGCGGCCTTGTAGGCATGATCCAGCTCGACCGGTTCGAGCTCCCTGTACTCGGCGGACAATCCGGATCCCAGGAGCAGTCCGGTCGCGTGGCTGTAAGCGGCATACACATTTCCGGCCCATGGTTCGTCATCCAGGCTGAACACTTCAATTGACGGGCTGCTGTATTCCGTTCCACACCACGCGATGGTGGCGCCCAGACCGACGAACCATGCCAGCGACCGCTCGATCAGCGAAGGCCAATCGCTGTCGCAAGGCCAGGCGAGGATCCTGACCTCCACCGAAAGGTCGCTCAGGGAGGCATCCTCCCACAGCCTTGGCTTGAACTGCGCCCGCCCCTGCCAGATGGCCTCGAATGCCTCAAGCCGGTCGGCAAACCCGGGCGTAAAGCCTTGTGACCAGTAACCGTAAAAAATCAGGCCACTGACTTCGTCCTGACAGACATTGCCGGTGGCGGGGTCTTCGCAGCTCCAGAAAATCCCCAGACTTTCAGCCGTTTTCATGATCCGGAATTCACCATTCTCTGAAACCCAAAAGGAGACAGTTTCATTGACGTCCGCCTTGTCCCGCAAGCGCCCTGACCTTGCCTCGCAAGACAGCGCTGAGCGTGCCGGGGCCGCTCGCGCCGGAAAAAGGTCAGTTGGCGAATGTCCATGTCAGGGTCTCGGGGCAGGCCGCGGTCAGATGAAGAAGTCGAGGCGGAAATAGATCGGCGCTTCGCGCTCGGGCAGCGCGTCCGGCCGTTCCAGGGAATGGGCGAAGGTCACCGTCGCGGCGACGTGCTGGCCGCGGGCGAACAGCTCCAGCGAGTTGCTCGACATGCGCCCGTGCTGGTCGCCGTTGTAGCGGTCGCCGCGGATCACGCCCTGGTCGTAGCCCAGGCTGGTGCCGTATTCGGCGAACACCGGGCGCAGCCACTCGGCGCTCACCGGCCGCGTCCAGCGCAGGTCGTTGCGCCAGTAGCCGCCGCTGTCGCCGGACAGCGACTGGTCCTTGTAGCCACGGACCGACGACAGCCCGCCGAGGCTGGTGCGCTGCGGGCTGAACAGCACGTCTTCGCTGCGCTGGCCAGTCATCAGGCTGCTGAAGCTCAAGGACTCGCCCCACAGCTTGAACGGCTGCAGGTAGCTCAGGGTCGCGGTGTACTTGCGGTAGCGCGCGTCCGGCTCGCCGGGGCCCGGGTCGTGGCTGCCCTGGGCGTCGAAGGCGCCGATGCCCTGCTGCACGCCCGCGTCGAAGTTGACGAAGGCGCCGCCGATCCGCCGGCCGTGGTTGAAGCCCAGCTGCGCCTCGCTGATGCGGTTGCTGCTCAGGCGCAGCTTGCTGTCTTCGATGAAGTTGTTGCTGCGCAGGTACGACAGGCCGCCGCTGAGGGAGGTCTTGCTCACCGAGTCGCGGTGGATCACCCGCTCGGCGTGCAGCTGGTGGTTTTCGCTGTCGCCGGTCTGCTTGAAGTTGTAGCCGTTGGCGGCGATCTGCGAGCGGTATTCGCTCTGGCTGTAGGTGTAGCTGAAGTTCCACCAGCCCCACGGCACGCTGTAGGACAGCATGGCGTTGTTGGAGGTGTGCTGGTGGTCGGTCATCGCGTCGTGGCCGCCGCGCAGCGACAGCTGGTCGGCCAGGCCCAGCGGGCTGTCCCAGTCGAACGTGGTGCCCCACTGCTGCTCGCCGGTGCTGCGCTGGCCCTCGTTGCTGCGCGACAGCCCCGCCCGCCACGGCTTCTGCGGCGTGTTGGTGACCAGCACCTCGCTGCCGCCGACGTTCTTGCCCGGCGCCAGCTCCATCTTGGCCTGGTTGGACGGCAGGCGGTTGAGCTGGTCGACCATCTGCTCGATCTCGCGCAGGTTGACCAGCTCGCCGGCCCTGCCGGGAAACGCCATGGCCAGCTCGCGCGCCGAGAGCCGGCTGTTCTCGGCGCCCTTCAGGCCTTCGAGGCGGCCCTCGACCACCAGCACCTTCAGGTGCCCGCCGGACAGGTCCTGCTGCGGCAGGTAGGCGCGGCTGGTCACCAGGCCCTTCTCGATGTAGCGGTTGGTGATGACCTTGAGCAGCTCGTTGAGCTGCGGCACGCCCAGGCACTGGCCGACGTAGGGCTTGAGCAGGCTGGCCTTCTCCCCCTCGGACAGGCTGTCGGCGCCCTTGAGCTCGATGTCGTCGATCCGGAAGCAGCGGGTGTCGGCGGGCGCGGCGGGCTTGGCCGGTTCGGCCGCCTTGCCGGGCAGTTCCTTGAGCTCCTCCAGGCGCCGCTGCTGCTCTTCGAGCAGGCGGTTCTGGCGGTCGCGGATCAGGTCGGTGTCGCCGGGGGTGGGGGCGGCGAAGGCGGACTGGAGCGGAGAAAGGCACAGCAACGCTACGCACAACCTCGCCGCGAGGGCGGGTGGGTACATGTTCGATCCCTCTGTTCAAAGACAAGTGGCGCAAGCGCTTGCCGCCACCGATGACATTAACGTGTGCGCCGACGGATGATCGTTCCGATCACCCGTCGGTCAGCGGTTCATTGCTTGGCTTCGCGCTTGGTCTGCTCGATCAGCGGCCGGTACTTGTCATACAGCGCGCCATAGTTGACGGCCAGCGCCGGCGGCATGGTTCCGAGGTTCTCGAAGATCGTCATGTCCGGTCTCGGCCCGATAGAGCCTCCCAGCACCCATTCGGCCTCTTTGCTGAGAATGAGCTTGTCCATCCAGGTGTCATGCAGCGTCGCGAAGGCATTCATGCCCGGCACCGAGTTGGCGATGTTGCTGATCAGCGTGCCATGACAGACCGCCAGCATTGAGCTGCACTCGGCATTGAGTCCGATGTTCTTGCCTTCGACCCACTCGCCGTTCACCCATTCGCGGGGGACGAGGCCGCCTTCGAGCTGATCGAATTTCGGGCCGCCGGGCCGGTCTTCGCCCGGTCGGATGTCCGGCCCGCGTCCGGTCCAGTAGGCATAGATCTCCGCCAGGGCTCCGGTTCCGGCAATGGTCAGCCAAGACTTGTCGCTGCCGTCCCCGGTCAGCAGTCCCTTCAGCGCCGTGTTGACGGCGAAGGCCTTGAGCCGCTCGGTGACGCTGATGGTGATCTTGTTGCCCTGCGGCCCGATCTTCGTGCCCCAGTCGCCGGTGTAGGAGCCGGCCCCGGCAATGATCGCCGCCGTGACATAGCTTTTCAGGTTGTCTTCGGACAGCACGTCCTTCAGCGTCTCGGCCAGGTTGCCCTTGTTGTTGATGGCACTGACGGCCGCGGTGCTGGCCATCGACGTGATGACCGCCGTCAGCGCGACGTTGCCGTAACCGGCAGCGGTGGTCGCCGTCGCGGCGGCAAAGGTGGAGCTCGTGCTGGAGGCCATCCCGCCGACCATGGTGCTCGCCGCCCCGGCGGTCATCACCGTGACGATGATGGCGACGGCAATGGCCGCCCCCATGCCCATGCCGGAGCTCTTGTAGTCCCACTGGTCATGCACTTCCTTGATCATGCGCCAGTCGATGTCCCCGCGGTCCTGCATGTCCTTGAGCCAGGCCAGCTGCGGGTCGGCCTTGACCATGGCGTCGATGCTGTCCGCCACGGTCTTCTGGGTCACTTCCTTGACATCGATGCGGATGTTTCCGGCGGCCTTGATCACGATGTCCCCGACCGCCAGCAAGTGGCTCTGGCGAACGGTCTCGTCGGTTTTCCCGGCGCCCTTGGCCTTGCTCCAGGCCAGGCTGCTGTTGCTCTTTTCGTGACTTTCCTGAACCAGGTCGGTCGCACTCTCAAAGCTCAGATCGCCGCCGCTGCTGATCGTCAGGTCCTTGCCGGCCTTCAGTTCGGCCACCTGATACCGCTGATCGCCGCCGCTGACCAGGGTCAGATCCGCGCCGCTGATGATCTCGCTGCCGACATGCTTCACCTTCGTCACTTCGTCGCGGCGCGTTTGCTTGCGCCCCAGGCTGCCCTTCTTCTTTTTGTCGTACAGCGAGTAGTCGTAGTCTTCCGCCGCCAGCACGTTGAGGTCATTGCCCGCCACCAGATACGCTTCGTCGCCGGCGGTGATGCGGCTCGACACGACGGTCAGATCCTTGCCGGACGTGAACCCTGCCTTGCCACCGGCACTGATGGTGCTGGCGATCTGTTTGATGTGGTCTTCCTGCGCCGTGAGCTTCTTCGACTTGTAGTAGGAATGGGATTCCTCCTCGGCCGAAGCGATCAGCAGGTCCCGCTCCGCGCTCATGCTCACATCGCGCAGGGCACTGATCTGACTGCCGACCACCGACAGGTCACGCCCTGCGGTCACCGAGAAGTCGCGCCCTGCCGTGACGGTCGAACCGACCTGAGACACGCTGTTGCTGCTGGTGCCGCCGAGCGCCGAACTCTTGCTTTGCGCAGACTCGATGCTGGCGTCGCGCCCGGCCTCGATGACCGTATCGCGGCCACTGACCAGGGCGCTGCCGGAACTGATGAAATCCCGTCCGGCGCTCGCTTTCAGGTCATTGCCCGCCTCGATGCGCGCCCCGTTGTCGAGGGACTCGCGCTGTTGCATGTAGCCCTGGGACAGGAACGCGCTGCCGGTCACCGTCCGCTCGTTGATGATGTCGCCCTTGACCGAGACCAGGTTCACGTCGCGCCCGGCGATGATGCCGCCGGACTTGTTGACGAGGTTGTTGCCGGCCAGCAGGTCGAGGCGGTTGCCCGCTTCGATCAGGCCGCTGTTGACCAGATCGCCGGCGGCGGCCGCCGTCAGGTTGTTGCTGGCGCGCAAGGTGCCGGCGTTCTGCAGGTCCTTGCCGGCGATCAACTTGACGTTGGCTCCCTGGATCAACGATCCGTCAGGCGCCAGACGGTTGTCGGCCTGGGCCAGGTACAGCACCGGCACCAGAACCTTTTCGCCGTTCACCTCATGCTCCTCCAGCCACACGATGTCATGCGTCAACGCCGCCACCTGCTCGGCGGTGAGCGTCACACCCACCGACAGGTCGAGTTGCTCCTTGCTGGCGATCGCATTGTTCATCAGGTACTTGAACATGGCCTCGTCCGACGTCTGCCCATCGATGTAGCGCTGCCCGGTGCGCGCCACGACCGCCTGCTGGATCAGGCGTTGCTCGTACAGGCCGTCGCCCAGGCGCTTGGCGCTCTGGTCCGGGTCATAGCCGAGATTGGCCAGCAGGTAGTCCGAACTCATGAACTGCTTGAGTTCGGTCAGCACCGGGTTGGTTTCGATCAAATACTTGTGCGGGTTCGAGGGTGCCTGGGTGTTCGGCAAGCCCTGGACCCGGGCGATCGCCTGCCCGGCGGAACCGCTGACCGTTGCGTTCGGCGCGGTCGTCTGCGCCCCGGTGTCGACCGCGACGGACGTGTTGACGTCACTGCGGTTGACCGTCAGGTTGCCGCCGGGCCGGTCGGCCGTCGTCAGTTGCCGATCCGAAGCGTCGACCGTCAAGACCTGTCCGACTTGCAGTGTCCGCCCGCCGGAGGACGGCAATTCAGACTGGCGCTGTGCCTGGCCGACCGTCGCGCCGCCCATGGTCCAGGTCGGTGACGCACCGGCAGGCAGCGTTGCGCCCGCCGGGTTCGCGCCCTGTCCGCTCAGGCGGAACAGGCCGTTCTGTCCTCCCGGCAAGGCAAACCCCGGCAAGGCCAGCGGGTTGACCTGCTGTTGGGCCAGATCCGGCGGCAACTGGCGGTTGAGACTGATGACCGTCGGCACGGCGCCCCCGCCGGAACGGGTGTCGACGGTCCGACCGGGGCCGGCCGCCGCTGAGCTGAAGGGGCGCAGCTCGCCGTTGGTGATGGAGTTGGTCGCGTTGACGACCACGCTTCCGCCGGCCTGGATGATCGCCGGCACGTAGGTTTTCCCCGCCGACTCGGTAATGATCGTCTGGAACGGGGTGGCATTGAGGATTTCGGCCGGTGCCTGGGCACGGACGCCGGAGGCGTACTGTGAAGCGCCGAACCGGATGTCCCCTCCTCCCCACACATCGAGTTCGTAGGTGCCGATGTATTGGTAGCGGGTCTCGGCGACATGGGGATTGCTCTTGATCCACGGGGTTTCCCGGGACTCGGCGCCGCCGGCTGTCCAGAAGCGGATGTCTTGGTTGTAGCCCGGGTCATTGTGAGCGTTGTAGGCGCCGATCTGCTGCCACAGCGAACTGGACGGCGCATTGTTGGCGATGTACTTGAGCACCGAGTAGCTGCCCAGCGCAGTGCCGGAGTTATTGAAGGTATCGACGTTGATCGTGATGTCGGACGAGGCCGAGACCGTGGAGTTGGAGTTGATGAACTCCGACCCCGTGACGCTCAGGTTGCGCCCCGAGGTGATGCTGGAGGCGTCCGCCTCGCCGGAGACGCTCACGTTGAAGCTCTGCTGCCAGACCAGATGCGAAGCGATGCCGCTCATGCGTTTGGGCTTGGCCGTGTCGCAGCTGTAGCAACGCACGCCGATGGATGAGGCGTCGCCCTCTGTGGTCGTGGTGCTGAAATTCTCCATCTTGTTGTTCACCACCGCCGACTTGAGCGACATGTCGCCGGTGGACTCGATGCGGCCGGAAAGGTTGTCGATCCGGCTGGCCCTGTCGGCGCCGTTGTAGCCCAGCACATTGATGTCGCCCAGGCTGTAGAGGTCGCTGTAGGTGTTGGTGAGCGTGCCGACCTGCAGGTTCATCGGGCCGCCACTGAACAGCAGTGCCCCCTGGTTGGCCCGGATCCGGTTGTTGGTGAGTGTCTGCGCATTGATCAGCAGACTCTTCGCGCTGGCCAATGTGCCGAGGTTGTTCAGCGTAGCCGCCCGGATCTCAAGCGAATCGGCCGACGTCAGGCGCCCCATGTTGGTCAGTTGTCCGCCGGTGGTGAGACGGGTCACGCCGCCCCCCGCCACGCTCGCGGACTCATTGATCGTCAGTTGGGCGGCCCCCAGCGTCAGGTCGCCCAGGCTCGATACCCGGCCATTGCCGCCATAGGCACCGCCCAGTTGAAGGTCCAGGCTGCCATCGCTGGCGATCAAGCCGTCGTTGGACCAGTTGCCGCCCCGTCCCTGCAGGTGCGTGGAGGCCAGCAGCTGGCCGCTGGCGGTCTGGCTGAAGTTGCTGACGTTGACGTTCAGACGGCCGGCCTGGATGACGCTGGAGTTGCTCCAGGTATCGGCATTCAGCGTGAGCCCGCCGCGCGTGACGATGCTGCCGCCCGCCCCCGTGACGTTGGCCGTCGAGATATCGAAGGTGCCGTCGCCCAGATGCAGCAGTTGCCCTTCGCTGTTGAGAAAGCTGCCGACCGCCAGCGTCAGGTCCGCATTGCCGGTTTCGAGCACGCCTTTGCGGTTGTCCAGCTGACCGCCTATCTCAAAGACCGTCTTACCGAGGCCGCCGAGCGCCCGAAGCTTGCCGGAGCGGTTGTCGAGGCTGGCGGCCTTGACCGACAGCGACGTGTCGCTTTCGATGACACCGGCGCTGTTGTTCAGGTCGTTGCCCAGTTCCAGGGCGATACGGTTGCCGGCGATCTGTCCGCCGCCATTGTCCAGACGGCTGCCGGTGACGCTGACCTGGTTCTTCGCATAGAGGCCGCCGCTGCGGTTGTCCAGCGCGGCGGTGACGATGCTGACGTCAGACGCCTGCGCCGAGAGCCGTCCCCCGTTGTTGTCGAGTCCGGCGAGTGCCGCAAGCTTCAGTCCCTGGGCCTGGACAATGCCGCCCTGGCGGTTGTTGTCGAGGTCATAGCCGTTGCGCAGCACGCCCACGGTGTTCGCTTCGAGCATGCCTTTGATGCTGGCCAGCACGCCGCCCCGGTTGTCGATGTTCGCGGCCCGGATGCCGACGGTTCCCGTTTGGGCAATGATGCGGCCGCTCTGGTTGTCGAGGTCGCCGGCGACTTCCAGCGACAGGCCGCTTTCGCTCTGCAGCGTCCCTTTGCGGTTGTCCAGGCCGGCCGCCTTGAGCTCCAGGTTCGCATCCCGGCTGTAGATCAGGCCGTCGGCGTTGTTGCGCACCGCGCCGCTGGCCGTGATCGATAAGCCATCATTGGCCGCGATGGTTCCGCGTTCGCTGTTGTCCAGCGAACCGGTCGCCAGATCCAGTGCCTTCTGGCTGACGAGTTGACCGTTGCGGTTGGTGAGGTCGGTCACGCCCTTCACCGACACCGGGCCGGCACCGACCAGCTGACCGGCGTCATTGTTGAGTTGCCCGCGCAGATCGAGGCTGATTGAACCGCCGCCTGCGATCTGCCCGCCGCTGTTGTCGAGGCGCGAGGCATTGATGCCGATGTCCTGCTGCGCATTGATCGCCCCCCCGGCGCTGGTCAGGGCCTCGCCTTTGAAGGCAAACCCGGCGCCGCTGTCGATCAGGCCGCCCTGATTGTTGTTGAGCGTCCCTGTGAGCGTGAGGTTCTGGGCCGAGACGCTGCTGAGGATGCCCTTGTCGCTGTTGTCCAGATTGCCGGCCTTGACGCTCAGGGCACCTTGCGCGACCAACGCACCGGCGCCGCTGTTGAGCAAGTCCTCGGTCAATTCGACCGTCACGTTGCCCTGGCGGCTGGACAGCGTGCCGCTGTCCCGGTTGTCGAGCGCGCGGCCGTTGACGGTCAACCCTTGCCAGCCGGACATCAGCCCCTTGCGGTTGTCCAGGGCGGTGCCGCTGACCAGCAGATTCCCGTTGCTGATCAACTTGCCGTTGCCGTTGTCCAGCGCCCGGGCGACCACATCGAAACCCTGTTCGCTTGAAATCTCACCGTTGCCGTTTTTGAGGTCGCGCAGACGCTTGAACGTCAGCGGCCCCTTGGCGGTCAGCAAGCCGTTGCGGTTGTCCAGGTCGCCATCGGCAAGATCCACCGAAACCGCGCCGCTCCCCAGCAGGCGGCCTCCGTTTTGCGTCAGCGCCGTCAGCGTCAGGTCGATGTCCCCTTTGGCCGCCACCTCGCCGCCGTTGCTGGAGTCCAGCGAGGTGGCCGTCAGCAGCAACTTGCCCTGGCTGCCGATCAGGCCTTTGTCGCGGTTGTCCAACGCCGTCGCCGAGAGGGTCACGTCGCCGCGCCCCATCAGCATGCCGCCCCGGTTGTCGAGATCGGCGCTGCGGACGTCGAGACGTTCACCGGCATTGATCACCCCTTCAGCGTCGTTGCGCAAGGTTCCCTCCACCGCGACGAGCAGTCCGCCGGCACTGTCGAGGGTCCCGCCGCTGTTGTTCAGGCTCCCCGCCCGCACGTCCAGCGAGGACGCCGCCATCAACCCCTTGTTGGCATTGTCCAGCGCCTGGGCGATGCGCAGCGTCAGTCCCTGGTTGCTGAGCAGTTTGCCGCCGCTGTTGTCCAGGGCTTGCGCGGCGAGCGCCAGGGCCTGAGCGCTGGAGATCTCACCGCCGCGGTTGTTCACGCCGTTGAGTTGCTTGAGCAACAGGGCGCCGGGCGAGTGGATCAGGCCGTTCTGGTTGTTCAGCTGGCCGTTGTTCATGTCCAGGGTCAAGGTGCTGTTGCTGAACAGCTTGCCGCCCTGCTGCTCAAGCCCGGTCACCGAGGCGGTCAACGCGCCCTCGCTGCCGATGCGCCCGCCGTCGCGGTTGGTGACCTGGCCTGCGGACAGGTCCAACGTGGCGGCACTGGTGAGCAGGCCGCCCTGGCTGTTGTCGAGCGCGCCGGCCGTGATCGCCACGGCGCCCTTGCCGCTGACCGTGCCCTGCTGACGGTTGTCGAGGCTGGCGCCCGCAAGCGTCAGCTGGCCATCGGTGACCATGCTGCCGCCCCGGTTGTCGACAGCACCGGCGCTGCCGACGGTCAGGCCCTTCGCGCTCGACAAGGTGCCCGCCTTGTTGCTCACCTGCCCGGCGTTGACGGTCAGGGCGCCTTCGCTGTTGACCTTGCCCCCGTCGTTGGCGAAGGCACCGCCGAGGCCCACCCGGGCATTGCGCTGGCTCAGCAACAGGCCGCCGCCGTTGTCCAGGCTGATGCCCGTCAGGCTCAACTGCGCGTTGGTCGTGATCGTGCCCTTATTGAGGTTCAGCACACCGTCGACGGCCAACGTCATGTCGTCGGCGGCAAAGACCTGACCCTCATCGCTGTTGTCCAGCGACTGACCGGTGATCGACAGGGTGGAGCCGGTGGTGATTTCCCCGCCGCGGTTATCGATGGCACCGACGTTGAGGGACGCAGCCCCCGTGGCGCCCAGCAGTCCTCGTTCACGGTTGTCCAGTGAATCGGCCGTCAGGCTGAGCCCACCGGTGGCGATCAGTTTTCCCGCACGGTTGTCGATGCCCTTGGCGACAACCGTCGCATCGGCTTTGCCTGCGACATTGCCGGCGTGATTGTTCAGGGTGCCGGCGTTGAGCGACAGGGCACCGTCGGCAATCAATGTGCCGTCCTGATTGTTCAGTGTGTCGTCGACATCGAGCGTCAACCGGCCATGGCTGCTGATCAGCCCTTGGCCGTTGTCCAGCCCTTCACTGCGCATCTCCAGCGACTGCGCCGAAATCACGCCTTTGACGTTGTTCAGCGCCTTTTCGATGCGCAGCGTCAATGCCTGCTGGCTCAGCAATTTGCCCTGAGTGTTGTCCAGGTCACGGGCGACCAGTTCAAAGGCTTGCTGACTGGAGATTTCACCGCCGCGGTTGTCGACGCCGTTGAGGTTCTTGAGCAGCAGGGCGCCGGGGGCGTTGATCAACCCGTTGCGGTTGTTCAACCGGCCATTGTTCAGGTCCAGGGTCAGGGCGGTCTTGCTGAACAGCTCCCCGCCCTCCTGGTCGAGCCCCGTGACCGACACATTCATGGCTTGCTGGCTGGCGATCCGCCCGTTCGCGTTGTTGACCTGCGCCGCTTTCAGTTCGAGCGATGCGCCGCCGGTCAGGCGACCGCCCTGGCTGTTGTCGATGTCGCCCGTCTCCAGACGCACCGCGTCCTTGCCGGAGATCACTCCACCCTGGCTGTTGTCGAGGCTGGCGCTGTCGATGGCGAGGCGCTCGTCCGTGCTGACCGATCCCCCCCGGTTGCTGAGCGCCCCCTGGCTGAAGATCGACAGTGTTTTCGCGCTGCCCAGGCTTCCGCCGGTGTTGTCGACACGTGCGGCGCTGATGGCAAGCCCCGCGTCACTGTTGATCAACCCCAAGCCATTGAGCAACGCGTCGTCGAGCGTGATCACCAGCCCGTTGAGGCTGTCGAGGTTGCCGCCGGTGTTGTCCAACAGGCTTCCGGTCACCGTCGTCGCACCTTTGGCGACGATCACGGCCTTGTTCCGATTGATCAGTTCCGCGACCTTCAGCTCCAGATCGGTGCCGGAGAGGAGCTTGCCGGCATCGCTGTTATCCAGGTGGTGAGCCGTGATGCTCGACGACAGGCCGCCGGACAGTTCACCGGCACGGTTGTCGATGTCTTCGACATTGAGGGTCAGCCTTTTCGTGGTGCCGACCAGGCCTTCGTTACGGTTATCCAGGGTCGTGCCGGTCAGGCTCAAATCGCCTTGGGCAACCAGTGCGCCGCCCTGCTGCCGCAGCACCCCCACGGTGGCGCTCAGATCGCTCTGGCTGGAGATCCGTCCTGCCGCGTTCTGCACTTCAGCGACCTTGAGGCTGACCGGCCCGACGCCACTGACCAGCCCAGCGCCGTTCTCCAGCCGCTCGCCTTCGTAAGCGATGCCGGCCTTGCCGATGATCCGCCCCTTCTCGCCGTTATCCATGCGGTCGACCTTGAGGTTCAACTGCCGATCGGCCTGAATCACGCCTCCCCGGTTGTCCGCATCGTCGCTGCGCAGCGCCAGCGTGCCCTTGCCGATGACTTTGCCGTCACGGTTATCCAGCTGGCCGCTCTGCACATCGATCGCGCCCTTGGCCGTGATTTCACCCTTTTGCCGGTTGTCGAGCCTCTCGCTGACGCGCACCGTGAGATCGCCGTCACTGACGATCACGCCGGCGTCGCGGTTATCGAGGCTCCTGGCCCTGATCTCCAGTGCGCGGCCGGAACCGAGCACCCCGTCGCGGTTATCCAGTGCCCCGCTGAGATCGATGCTCAAGCCCAGATCCCCGAGCACCTGGCCACCGAGATTGTTGAGTGCGGCGCCGCCGAGCCGGGTGACGCCGGTGCTGGAGACCTCGCCGTTGCTGTTGTTGAACTGACCGACCGTGGCGGTCACGGAACCCTTGCCGTTGATCAGGCCGCCCGTGTTGAGTGCCTGATCGGCCGTGATGCTCAGCGCCCCCTGACTGACTACGCGCCCGCCGCGCTGGTTATCCAGTGTTCCGACGCCAGCGGTGACCTGTTGGCCGGCGCTCAGCGTCCCGCCCTGATTGTTCAGGGTCTGCGCCACGTTGACCGTCAGGTTGCGGCTGGCCACCAGGCCCTTGCCGGCGTTGTCGAGGTTCTGCGCGTTCAGGCTCAGGTCGCCGTTGGCGTTGCGGCCGCCGTCGGCGTTGACGCCCGCCTCGATGGCCCCGGCGTTGGTCAGCCGGCCGCCGGCGCTGAGGGCGATGCTGTCGCGGGCCGCGAGGGTCTGGCGGTTGGTCAAGTCGCCCTGGGTCTGCACGTTGAGCGCAGTACCGGCGTATACCGCGCCTTGGGCGTCGAGGCTGACGGCCTTGACCGTCACGGACGTGGCGGCCGACGTCTGCGCCAGCATGAGCTGACCGTTGGCGTCGATCTGGATGTCGCCGCCGCTGGCGATCAGGTTGCCGTCGAGCTTCACCCCGACCCCGGCCTCGGTGCCCACCAGCTTGATCGCCCCGGCGTACATGCCGCCCAGCGCCGAGCTGTCGATGGCCAGCTGCGGCTTGGCGCTGCCGTCGTCGGCCCGGGCCGTGGCGTTGAGGCTGTCGGCGTTGACGTCGTTGCGCCCGGCGACGATGGCCAGGTTCTGCGCCTGGAGCTGGGCGTTGATCTTCGCGGTGCGGGTGATGATCTCGAAGCGGTCGACGTTGCTCGCGTTCAGGCCCGCGCCTTCGATGGCGACACTGCCCTGGTCGACTTGGAAGCGGTCGAGGCGCCCGTTGTCCAGCACCGGTTTGCCGGTGGTCAGCGTGACCCGTGGTGCGTTGATGAAGCCGCAGCCGTTGCAGGTGATGCCGTAGGGGTTGGCCACGATCACCCGCGCCGACTGCCCCGCCACCTCGGTGTAGCCGCGCAGTTGGCTGGGGTTGCCGCTGATCACTTCGT
>NZ_JBIVHR010000060.1:0-38308 GCF_044749305.1 Pseudomonas sp. NPDC089534
CCCTCTTCGACTCCCTCCAGGCTTCGGTGAACTGAAGCGATCCGCTGCCGAAAACTTCTTAACTCATTGAATTTCAAGGAGTTTTCCGTTTCGACTGCGCCGGAAGTGGGGCGAATTATAGAGAACTTAAATCTGCCGTCAACCGTTAATTTCACTTCTCTTTCAATAACTTGCAGCTTGATCAAAAAACATCCAATACCCTCTATATAGGGAGTGGACTCTCGCACCCTCTATATAGAAGGAATGATCAAAGCACCCCATTCGCCTTCAGATCGGCGACCGCGCCGATTTCCAGACCCAGCACGCGCTGCAAGACCTCCAGCGTGTGCTCCCCCAACAATGGAGGCGCACGACGATACTCCACAGGCGTCTGCGACAACCGGATCGGACTCGCCACCTGGGGCACCAACCCTGCCAGCGCATGGGGCAGCTCGATCGCCAACCCTCGGGACTTCACCTGAGGATCCTCGAACACCTGCGACAGGTCATTGATCGGCCCGCACGGCACTCCGGCCCGCTCCAATTGCGCCACCCACTCGGCCGTCGTCTTGAAGACGGTCGCCTGACGAATCAGCGGAATCAACACCGCCCGGTTCGCCACCCTCTGCTTGTTGGTCGCAAAGCGAGGGTCATCCGCCCACTGCGGCTGTCCGGCCACTTCGGCGAATTTGCGGAACTGCCCGTCATTGCCAACGGTGAGGATGAAATCACCATCAGCCGTAGGAAAGTCCTGATACGGCACGATGTTGGGGTGCGCATTGCCCAGACGCTTGGGTGCGTTGCCTGTCGTCAGGTAGTTCATCGCCTGGTTCGCAAGGCAGGCCACCTGCACGTCAAGCAATGCCATGTCGATGTGCTGTCCACCACCTTCCTGCTCGCGGTGAGCCAGCGCCGCGAGGATCGCGACCGTCGAATAGAGACCGGTCAGGATATCCGTCAACGCAACGCCGACCTTTACAGGTCCGGCGCCCTCATCGCCTTCGGGGCGGCCGGTCAGGCTCATCAGCCCCCCCAACCCCTGGATCATGAAGTCATAGCCCGCACGCTTGGCATACGGGCCGGTCTGACCGAATCCGGTGATCGAGCAATAGATCAGGTTCGGGTTGATGGCCTTCAGCGATTCGTAGTCCAGGCCGTAGGCCGCCAGACCACCCACCTTGAAGTTCTCGATGAGGATGTCGGACTTGGCGGCCAACTCCCGAACCAGCTTCTGCCCTTCCGGACGGGTGAAGTCGATGGTCACCGACTGCTTGTTGCGGTTGGCCGACAGGTAATAGGCCGCCTCGGAGGTACTCTCCCCATAGGCGTCCTTGAGGAAGGGCGGCCCCCAGGCGCGGGTATCGTCACCGCTGCCCGGACGCTCGACCTTGATCACCTCGGCACCAAGGTCGGCCAGGATCTGGCCGGACCACGGGCCCGCCAACACTCGCGACAAATCCAGAACCCGCAGATGCGACAGCGCGCCCATGCTCGCTCTCCTATTAATAGAACGCCTGCAGGCCGGTTTGCGCACGCCCCAGGATCAACGCATGAACGTCGTGGGTGCCTTCATAGGTATTGACCACTTCCAGGTTGACCAGGTGACGGGCAACGCCGAACTCGTCGGAAATGCCGTTGCCGCCCAGCATGTCGCGCGCCATGCGTGCAATCTCAAGAGACTTGCCGCAGGAGTTGCGCTTCATGATCGAAGTAATTTCAACGGCCGCCGTACCCTCGTCCTTCATGCGGCCCAGACGCAGGCAGCCTTGCAGGGCCAGGGTGATTTCGGTCTGCATGTCCGCCAGTTTCTTCTGGATCAGCTGAGTGGCGGCCAACGGGCGACCGAACTGCTGGCGATCCAGGGTGTATTGGCGGGCGGTGTGCCAGCAGAACTCGGCGGCGCCCAATGCGCCCCAGGAGATGCCGTAGCGCGCCGAGTTCAGGCAGGTAAACGGGCCTTTCAGGCCACGCACGTCCGGGAAGATGTTCTCTTCCGGCACGAACACGTTGTCCATGACGATTTCACCGGTGATCGACGCGCGCAGGCCGACCTTGCCGTGAATGGCAGGTGCGCTCAGGCCTTTCCAGCCTTTCTCCAGAACGAAGCCGCGGATGTCGCCGGCGTCGTCCTTGGCCCAGACCACGAACACATCGGCGATCGGGCTGTTGGTGATCCACATCTTGGCGCCGGTCAGGCTGTATCCGCCGTCGACCTTGCGTGCACGGGTGATCATCGCGCCCGGGTCGGAACCGTGGTTCGGCTCGGTCAGGCCGAAGCAGCCGATCCACTCGCCGGACGCCAGCTTCGGCAGGTACTTCTGTTTCTGTGCCTCGGTGCCGAATTCGTTGATCGGCACCATCACCAGCGAAGACTGCACGCTCATCATCGAGCGGTAGCCGGAGTCGACACGCTCGACTTCACGGGCAATCAGGCCGTAGCTCACGTAGTTGAGGCCGCTGCCGCCATACTGCTCGGGAATGGTCGCGCCCAGCAGGCCGACTTCGCCCATCTCGCGGAAGATCGCAGGATCGGTCTGCTCATGGCGGAACGCCTCCAGCACGCGCGGCGCGAGGCTCTGCTGGGCGAACTGCTCGGCGCTGTCGCGGATCATGCGCTCTTCTTCGGTGAGCTGTTGATCCAGCAGCAGGGGATCGATCCAGTTGAAGCTAGCTTTACCGCCCATGAGTGAGTCCTCGCAAATCGGGTGAATTGACGTGGCATTGATCCTAGGCCCGGTTCGCCCTGGCGGCAAACGAGGATTTCGCATCCTGTTGTGCTAATTTCTCACTCCGAAACATCGCCAGATGCCTTTCGTGCGATGTATTAGTGAGGTTGACGTACATGCGCAGAAAGATCCCCAGCACCACCGCCCTCATCAGCTTTGAGGCCGCCGCCCGGCACGAAAGCTTCACCAAGGCCGCCGAAGAACTTTCCCTCACCCAGGGCGCCATTTGCCGACAGATCGCCAGCCTGGAGGAGTTCCTCAGCGTCGAACTGTTCCGACGTTCGCGTCGCGGAGTGAAACTCACCGAGGCGGGGCTTTCCTACAGCCGCCGGGTCGCCACGCAACTGGACGCCGTCGAACGCGACACGCTGTCGGTGATGGGCCAGCAAGGCGCCAACGTGATCGAACTGGCCGTGGTGCCGACCTTCGGCACGCAATGGCTGCTCCCCCGGCTCAAGGACTTCCAGCTCAAGCACCCGGAAGTGACCGTCAACCTGACCAACCGCACCCGGCCGTTCCTGTTCGCCGACACCGACTTCGACGCCGCGATCTACTTCGGTGACGCCGACTGGTCCGGTACGGAATCCCACAGGCTGATGGGCGAGAATCCGATGCCGGTGTGCAGCCCGGCCCTGCTCGGCCACAGGGCGCACCTGACGCCGGACGAGATCGCCGAACTGCCCCTGCTGCAGCAGACCACCCGCCCATATGCCTGGCGCCAGTGGTTCAACTCACAGCACCTGAATGTGCCCCGCGACATGACAGGCCCGCGCTACGAGCTATTCTCCATGCTTGCCCAGGCCGCCATGCACGACATGGGCATCGCGCTGATCCCGCCGTTCCTGATCCAGCGCGAACTGGCCGAGAAACGCCTGGTGATCGCCAACCCGAACGCGCTCTCCAGCATCAAGGCGTACTACCTGATGATTCCGGAGCGAAAAGTGGAATCGGCGTCACTTAAGGCATTTCGCGACTGGCTGGTGAATCAGGCGCATGGCTACAGCCTAGAAGAATAAAGGCCATCAGCGATTGCTGACCCCGTAGTCAGCAAAATTGAAGCCCTACAGATATAAGTATTTGTCGCAAATCAGCAGACTGTATACGAAGGTCGTACAGACGTGCCAGAACCGCCTGACGACGTGGCTTTGAGGACACATTTACGACTCATCGGTGCTTATTCACGCCACCGATGATAAAAAATTGCGTAATCGGCCAGAATCCTTACAAGGCACGGCCTGCAAGGGATTCAACTGGCCATCTGCGACATTCGGTCACGGGATGACTTGTAGTTAATTTTCCGTCACCCGTCATAATCCCTTGAAGGGCATAAACTTCGCCTGCAAAATGCCGCGCCCCGCCTTGATTCGGCGGGGCCGTGCTGATCGGCCGCCCCAGCCGCACCATCCGAAGTGCATGGGTTTACTCAATAAGATCACGCAGGAGATTTGACGTGCACATTGGTGTTCCTCTCGAAACCCAGACCGGTGAAACACGGGTTGCTGCAACCCCGGAAACCATCAAGAAGCTGATCGGCCAAGGTCATAAGGTCACTGTGCAAAGCGGCGCCGGCATCAAGGCCAGCGTTGTGGACAGTGCCTATGAGGCGGCAGGCGCAACCATCGGCAGCGCCAACGATGCGTTCGGCGCCGAGCTGATTCTCAAGGTGGTCGCCCCCAGCGACGCCGAACTGGCGCTGATCAAGCGCGGAACGGTGCTGGTGGGCATGCTCAATCCCTTCAGCAACGAAACCATCGCCAAAATGGCCGAGTGCGGGATCACCGCGTTCGCCCTGGAAGCGGCGCCGCGCACCTCCCGGGCCCAGAGCCTGGACGTGCTGTCGTCCCAGGCGAACATCGCGGGCTACAAGGCCGTGCTGCTGGCCGCCCACCACTACCCGCGCTTCATGCCGATGCTGATGACGGCGGCCGGCACCGTGAAAGCGGCGCGCGTGCTGATCCTCGGCGCAGGCGTGGCCGGGCTGCAGGCGATCGCCACGGCGAAGCGTCTGGGGGCGGTGATCGAAGCGTCTGACGTGCGCCCTGCCGTAAAGGAACAGATTGAGTCCCTCGGCGCCAAGTTCGTCGACGTGCCCTACGAGACCGATGAAGAGCGCGAGTGCGCGGTCGGCGTCGGCGGTTATGCACGCCCGATGCCGGCGAGCTGGATGCAGCGCCAGGCCCAGGCCGTGCACGAGCGCGCCAAGCAGGCCGACATCGTCATCACCACCGCCCTGATTCCCGGGCGCAAGGCACCGACGCTGCTGAGCGCGGAAACCGTGGCGCAGATGAAGCCGGGCTCGGTGGTCATCGACCTGGCGGCGGCCCAGGGCGGCAACTGCCCGCTGACCGTGGCCGACCAGGTCGTGGTGAACAGCGGCGTAACCATCGTCGGCCCGACCAACCTGGCCGGTGAGGTCGCGGCGGACGCCTCGGCGCTGTACGCCCGCAACCTGCTGGACTTCCTGAAGCTGGTCTTCACCAAGGAAGGCCAATTCGAAGTGAACCTCGAAGACGATATCGTCGCCGCGTGCCTGATGTGCCGCGACGGCCAAGTCATCCGCAAAAACGCCTAAGCAGGGATTCAGACGATGGAAGAGCTCATCTCCCCCGGTATCTACAACCTGATCATCTTCGTGCTGGCGATTTATGTCGGTTACCACGTGGTCTGGAACGTTACGCCCGCACTGCACACGCCGCTGATGGCGGTGACCAACGCCATTTCGGCGATCGTGATCGTCGGCGCCATGCTCGCCGCCGCCCTCACCATCACCCCGCTGGGCAAGGCCATGGGCACCCTCGCCGTGGCGCTGGCGGCGGTCAACGTGTTCGGTGGCTTCCTGGTCACCCGCCGCATGCTTGAGATGTTCAAGAAGAAAGCCCCGAAAGCCGCACAAGAAGAGGCGCCGAAGTAATGAGCATGAACCTCGTCACGACGCTCTACCTGATCGCGTCGATCTGCTTCATCCAGGCCCTCAAGGGCCTGTCGCACCCGACCACGTCGCGCCGCGGCAACCTGTTCGGCATGCTCGGCATGGCGCTGGCGATCCTCACGACCGTCGGCCTCATCTATAAGCTGGGCGCTGAGCTGGCCACCGCCGGCATCGGTTACGTGATCGTCGGCCTGCTGATCGGCGGCACCGCCGGTTCGATCATGGCCAAGCGCGTCGAAATGACCAAGATGCCGGAGCTGGTGGCCTTCATGCACAGCATGATCGGCCTGGCGGCGGTGTTCATCGCCATCGCGGCGGTGGTCGAGCCGCAGTCGCTGGGCATCGTCAAGCAACTGGGCGACCCGATCCCGGCGGGCAACCGTCTGGAACTGTTCCTCGGCGCCGCCATCGGTGCGATCACCTTCTCCGGTTCGGTGATCGCCTTCGGCAAGCTGTCGGGCAAGTACAAGTTCCGCCTGTTCCAGGGTGCACCGGTACAGTTCGGCAGTCAGCACAAGCTGAACCTGCTGCTGGGCCTGGCCACGCTGGCGCTCGGCGTGACCTTCATGGTCACCGGCAACCTGGCCGCGTTCGCGCTGATGCTGGCCCTGGCGTTCGTGATGGGCGTTCTGATCATCATCCCGATCGGCGGCGCCGACATGCCGGTGGTGGTGTCGATGCTCAACAGCTACTCGGGCTGGGCGGCGGCGGGCATCGGCTTCTCGCTGAACAACTCGATGCTGATCATCGCCGGTTCGCTGGTGGGCTCCAGCGGTGCGATCCTGTCGTACATCATGTGCAAGGCGATGAACCGCTCCTTCTTCAATGTGCTGCTGGGCGGCTTCGGCAACACCGCCGACGCGGGCCCGGCCGGCTCGAAGGAGGCCCGTCCGGTGAAGTCCGGTTCCGCCGACGACGCCACCTTCCTGCTGACCAACGCCGACACCGTGATCATCGTGCCGGGCTATGGCCTGGCGGTGGCCCGTGCCCAGCACGCGCTGAAGGAGCTGACCGAGAAGCTGACCCACCACGGCGTGACCGTGAAGTACGCGATCCACCCGGTGGCCGGCCGGATGCCGGGGCACATGAACGTGCTGCTGGCGGAAGCCGAAGTGCCATACGACCAAGTGTTCGAGATGGAGGACATCAACTCCGAGTTCGGCCAGGCCGACGTGGTGCTGGTGCTCGGCGCCAACGACGTGGTCAACCCGGCCGCCAAGAACGATCCCAAATCGCCGATCGCCGGCATGCCGATCCTCGAAGCGTTCAAGGCCAAGACCATCATCGTCAACAAGCGCTCGATGGCCAGCGGCTATGCCGGCCTGGACAACGAGCTGTTCTATCTGGACAAGACCATGATGGTGTTCGGCGACGCGAAAAAGGTCATCGAAGACATGGTCAAAGCGGTCGAGTAACCCTCTCCCGCACCACGAAAACGCCCCGCTCCGTCGGGGCGTTTTCGTTGGCGCAGATCGTTGGACAATTTGCCGCGTTGTTACCGATCCGGTAACGGTGTTTTACTCGAAACCTGCGGAATAGACGCCTCTTTTGCGACCTTGGTCGCGGGACAGGCGTTCGCGAAATTCAATAGACTGCGCATCCTGCTACTCGCTGCCCGAGATAAAAATCCATGTACCGTGACCGTATTCGCCTGCCTTCGTTGTTGGATAAAGTGATGAGCGCCGCCGAGGCCGCCGCTCTGATTGAGGACGGCATGACCGTCGGCATGAGCGGCTTCACCCGCGCCGGCGAAGCCAAGGCCGTCCCCCACGCACTGGCCGAGCGGGCCAAGGTCACGCCGCTGAAAATCAGTCTGATGACCGGCGCGAGCCTGGGCAACGACCTCGACAAGCAGCTGACCGAGGCCGGCGTACTGTCGCGGCGCATGCCGTTCCAGGTCGACAGCACCCTGCGCAAGGCGATCAACGCCGGCGAAGTGATGTTCATCGACCAGCACCTGTCGGAAACCGTCGAGCAACTGCGCAACCAGCAGCTCAAGCTGCCGGACATCGCCGTGATCGAAGCCGTGGCCATCACGGAGCAGGGCCACATCGTGCCGACCACCTCCGTGGGCAACTCGGCGAGCTTTGCGATTTTCGCCAAGCAGGTGATCGTCGAGATCAACATGGCGCACAACGCCAACCTCGAAGGCCTGCATGACATCTATATCCCGACCTACCGTCCGACCCGCACGCCGATCCCGCTGGTGAAGGTCGACGACCGCATCGGCAGCACCGCAATCCCGATCCCGCCGGAGAAGATCGTCGGCATCGTCATCACCCAGCAGCCCGACTCGCCGTCCACCGTGCTGCCGCCGGACGCCGACACCAAGGCCATCGCCGACCACCTGATCGCGTTCTTCAAGCAGGAAGTCGACGCCGGGCGCATGACCGACAAGCTCGGCCCGCTGCAGGCCGGCATCGGCAGCATCGCCAACGCGGTGATGTGCGGACTGATCGACTCGCCGTTCCACGACCTGACCATGTACTCCGAAGTGCTGCAGGACTCGACCTTCGACCTGATCGACGCCGGCAAGCTGAGTTTCGCCTCGGGCAGTTCGATCACCCTGTCCGAACGCCGCAACAGTGATGTGTTCGGCAACCTGGAGCGATACAAGGACAAACTGGTGCTGCGGCCCCAGGAGATCTCCAACCACCCCGAAGTGGTGCGGCGCCTGGGCATCATCGGCATCAACACGGCGCTGGAGTTCGACATCTACGGCAACGTCAACTCCACCCACGTCTGCGGCACGCGGATGATGAACGGCATCGGCGGCTCCGGCGACTTCGCGCGCAACGCCCACCTGGCGGTGTTCGTGACCAAGTCGATCGCCAAGGGCGGCGCGATCTCCAGCGTGGTGCCGATGGTCAGCCACGTCGACCACACCGAGCATGACGTCGACATCCTGGTCACCGAGATCGGCCTGGCCGACCTGCGCGGCCTGGCCCCGCGCGAGCGCGCCCGGGCGATCATCGACAACTGCGTGCACCCGGACTACCGCCAGGCGCTGAACGACTACTTCACCGCCGCCTGCGCCATCGGCGGCCACACGCCGCACATCCTGCGCGACGCCTTGAGCTGGCACATGAACCTGGAAGAGACCGGGCGCATGCTGGCCGTGTAACTCAAACAGATTTCCCGCTGACGCGAACACAGTTTTTCGTCAGCGGGAGATTGCAAACACCTCATCTGACAAAAACTGTACTGCTGTACCGGTAGTTTTCAGCCGTTTTCTCTTCGCCCCTCTCTCCAAATGAGCAAAAACGCACCAACAAGGTGCGGACAGGTACAGTTTGCTCAATTTTGACCCGTACACCCCCTATAAACAGTTAACTGGTCACTCACAATACAAGTGAACTGTATCTACAGAGTCTGGCCAAACGAGAGGATCATGGGCACCAGTTAAACCACTACCTGATCCCGCCACAAGCGGAAGGATGACCACCATGGAACGTACACTCAGTTCCGAACTGTTCTTCGAAGACAAAGCTGCAAAATCCCAGGCTTCCATGCCTCTGCGCGTTCTCGCCAACCTGATGCTGTGGCAGCGCCGCATCTCCAGCCGCCACCAACTGGCCCGTCTGGATTCGCGTCTGCTGGCTGACGCCGGTATCAGCGAAGCACAACGCTACGAAGAGCTCAGCAAGCCGTTCTGGCGCTAAGTAGCGTCGCTGGCCCTGGTCGCGAGACCCACCGCCAGCACCCGAATTGAAAAAACAAGGCCCGTCGCGGGAAACCGCGACGGGCCTTGTCGTTTCGGGCCCGAAAAAATCGCCGGTACAGGTGCATACCCCAACAACAGGTACAGTTTCAAAAAACCAAAAACTGAACCAGTACAATTTAACTTTGGTGTGTCTGCTCCAGCCACCGACTCAGGCTCAACATGACCTTCCACCCCTCTGGCACACAGGAAAAGGTCATGAATGAATTGCAGGATGTATCAGCCGCTTCGGGGCAGTCCCGTCCGCACCGCTCTGTTGCACAGCGTCTCCTCGGCAGCCTGTGGCAAGGGTTGGAGCGCGCCAGAACCCGGCGTCTGCTGGCCCGGCTCGATGGCCGGGACCTCGCCGACCTGGGCCTCAGCCACGCCGACCGGCTGAATGAAATGGATAAGCCGTTCTGGCGCTAGCACTCTGCCCACTGGGCGAATCCGGTGCACAGGCCTAATATCCACGCAGAACGTGGCGAATGCTGTGCGATCGGCGTCTGACTCCCAGACACCGTGCCACCTCTCGATACGGTTTATCCACAGGAGCTCTCCCATGTCCCCTATCCGCCTGCTCAGCGCTGCCGCCCTGCTGGCCGTTGCCGCCAATGCCAGCGCCACCAGCTTCATCGTCACCACCGATGCCGTGGTCGGCGCACTCAAATCCTCCTCCGACGCCACCTCTGACGTCACGTCGTCCTTCCGCGACGACAAGATCGTCCTGGCCGCCCGTGACGACGCCGCCAGTTTCGTGGCCAGCGAAGGCGACATCCGCGGCGTGAAGCTGGAAAGCGCCCTGGACCACATCCGCCACCAGGTACCGCAACTGAACGCCACCGACGCGCAGCTGGCGCAGGCCATCCTGACCCTCTGAAACCGTTGCGTCACGGGACACGCCAGCCGTGTCCCGATGTTTCGGCGCTGGCTCTGGCCCGGGCGTTGCGTTAGCCTTCAGGCTCTTCAACCGCAGCCGAGCCCCATGCGTTTCCTTGCCAACCTGCTTATCCCTTCCGTGCTGACGGCAGCCTGCTGGGCCACGCCGGCCAACGCCTTCGACGTGTCCACGCAGAGCACCGTGGTCAGCGTCTACGCCACCGGCATGGTGTCTTCTGCGCCGTTCGACCGTAAACTGCTGCTCGCCGCGCACGACGATGCCGCGGCCTTCGTTGCCAGTGACGGCGAACTGCGAGGCGCCCGCCTGGAATCCGCACTGCATTACCTGCGCAAATCCAAGCCCAAACTTCATGTCAGCGACCTTGAACTGGCACAGGCAATTCTCGTCCAATAGTCATTCATGCCCTTTCGGAGTCGTTCCATGCGTAGCCCGCTGATTGCTGCCGCCCTTGGCCTGCTGTTGTTGGCCGATATGGCCCAGGCGCACACCCTGGTAGCCACCAGTAACATCATTGTCCGCGCCTCCCAGCGCACCATCGATTTCACGTCCGACACCACCACGTCGATCCGCGATTCGAAGATCATCCGCGAAGCCCACGACGACGCCGCCAGTTTCGTCGCCAGCAACGGCGACATCCGTGGCGCGCACCTGGAAGCTGCGCTCAACACCTTGCGCACCCGCGTTCCGGAAGCCCGTGACGCCAGCGACCAGGTTCTGGCCGAAGCCATCCTCGCGCTGTGAAGTCGCTCGGCACCTGGCTGCTGGCCGGGGCGCTGTTGCTGATCGGCAACGGTGCCCACGCCGACCTGCAACTGCGGCTCAAGACCGACGGCCTGAGCCCCGCCCAGCAACAGGCCAGCCAGGCGCTGCTCGATGAAGCCATGCAGGCGCTGCCGCCCAGCTTCATCGAGCGGCTGGACCGGCGGATCGACGTCGGCTGGACCGACGACATGCCCGGCAACGCCTACGGCCAGGCCACGCTGGTGGCCGAACTGGATCTGAACCGCAAGCTGCTGGCCGGCCTCACCGACGGCAGCGCCGCCAAGGAAAAGACCGGCCGCCCCCACGGCACCGTCCGCCAGGAACTGCTGGCCACGGTGCTGCACGAAATCACCCATATCTACGACCGTGCCCGGCTGTGGCCCGCCGCCGAACGCACGCTGATCCAGCGCTGCACCCGGCGCAACGACAGCAGCGGCCCGATCGGCATCCCCGATGAATGCCGCGGCCAGAACGGCCGCCGCTTCACCTTGAGCGACGATCCCCGCCTGCTGGATCTCGCCGGCTGGCAGCAATACGTCGGCCGCCGCGGCGAGCGCGAGCAGCACAACCGGCAAATCGCCCGCAGCCCGGACCTGTACGAGACCTCCAGCCCCAAGGAGTTCGTCGCGGTCAACATGGAGTACTTCCTCCTCGACCCGAGCTACGCCTGCCGCCGGCCCGCGCTGTACCGCTACTACAAGGATCACTTCGGCTGGGCGCCGCCCGCCAGGGACACGTGCGCCAAGACCTTCGCCTTCCTGAATGCCGGCAACGACTTCGCCAAGCAGCCGCTGGGCCAGGTGGATCCGGAGCGGGTGTACGCCGTCGACTACCTGCTGGCCGAGGCCAACCAGAACTGGGTCAGCCGCTGGGGCCACAGCATGCTGCGCCTGGTGATCTGCGCACCCGGCCGGCCCCGCGGCCCGGACTGCCGGCTGGACCTGGACCAGCACCTGGTGCTGTCGTACCGCGCCTTCGTCGGCGATGTGCAGCTCTCCAGCTGGGACGGCCTGGTGGGCAAATACCCGTCGCGGCTGTTCGTGCTGCCGCTGGCCCAGGTGATCGACGAATACACCAAGACCGAACTGCGCAGCCTGGCCTCGGTGCCGCTGAACCTGTCGCACAGCGAAATCGAGGACGTGGTCGAGCACGCCGCCGAGATGCACTGGAGCTACGACGGCAACTACTTCTTCCTGTCCAACAACTGCGCGGTGGAGAGCCTCAAGCTGCTGCGCAGCGGCAGCAACAACGCACAACTCACCGGCCTGGACAGCATCATGCCCAACGGCCTCCTGGAAGTGCTCAAGGGGCGCGGCCTGGCGGACACCCGCGTGCTCGACGACCCGAAGGAAGCCCTGCGCCTGGGCTATCGCTTCGACTCGTTCCGCGAGCGCTATCAGGCGATGTTCGATGTCTTGAAGAAACAGTTGCCGATCCCGCAGACCACCGTCGAAGACTGGCTGTCGCTGTCCGCCGAAGAACGCCGGCCCTGGTTCGAGCGCGCCGACCTGCGCACCAGCGCCGCGCTGCTGCTGTTGGAGCAGGCCAGTTTCCGCCGTCAACTGCTGCTGGCACAGGATGAGGTGAAGCAGCGCTACCTCGGCGCCCGCGAGCTGGAGAACGGCGGCATGGAAAAGGCCAACGCGACCCTGCAGCAGATCCTCGCCAACAGCGGCTTCCTCAGCCGTCCGGCGGAGCTGCTCGACTCCCGCGGCTACGGCCTGCCGCAGCCGAGCGAGTTCAGTCGGCTGGAGGCCGAAAGCAGCCAGCGCCAGAAGCAGTTGCTGGCGTTGAGCGGAGACCTGGACAAGGAAGTGCGGGCCTTGCTGGAGCCCAAGCGCGCCGCGGAGATCGCGGCCAGCGAGGCCAACGTGAAGCAGATCGGCGAACATCTGCGCAAACTGCACAAGGCGGCGGGCGGGCTGGAGTTGCCTTGAGCGGCCTTGCGCAGGGGCCGAACGAAAAAAAGGGATCCGGAGCTTAGCCCCGGATCCCTTTTTACTGCCTGATCAGTCGATGGCGAGCGGCTCCCGCAGCGGGAGCCTTGCCCTCAGCTGACGCGCGCCTTGCGCACGCCTTCGGCCAGCGAAGCGCACAAGCCAAGCACACCGTCGACCGCTTGCGCCTGCGTCTGCGCATTGGCGATGTGGTCGATCAGCGCCGACCCCACCACGACCCCGTCGGCCAGGCGTGCGATGGACGCCGCCTGCTCCGGGGTACGGATGCCGAAACCGATGCTGATCGGCAGGTCGGTGTGGCGACGCAGGCGCGCCACCGCTTCCTCGACATGCTCCAGCGTCGCGGCGCCGGCACCGGTCACACCGGCCACCGACACGTAGTAGACGAAACCGGAACTGCCGTTGAGCACCTTCGGCAGGCGCGCGTCGTCGGTGGTCGGGGTGGTCAGGCGGATGAAGTCCAGACCCGCCGCCTGGGCCGGGTCGCACAGCTCGGCGTTGTGCTCCGGCGGCATGTCGACCACGATCAGGCCGTCGACGCCGGCCTCGTTGGCGTCACTGATGAAGCGCTCCACGCCGTACTTGTGGATCGGGTTGAAGTAGCCCATCAGCACCAGCGGCGTGTCGCTGTTGCCCTGGCGGAACTCGCGCACCATCTGCAGGGTCTTCGCCAGGTTCTGCTTGGCGCCCAGCGCACGGATGTTGGCCAGCTGGATCGCCGGGCCGTCGGCCATCGGGTCGGTGAACGGCATGCCCAGCTCGATCACGTCGGCGCCGGCGGCCGGCAGGCCCTTGAGGATCGCCAGAGAAGTGTCGTAGTCCGGGTCGCCGGCGGTGACGAAGGTCACCAGTGCGGCGCGGTTTTCCTGCTTGAGGGCGGCAAAGCGGGTTTGCAGGCGGCTCATCAGTGTTTCTCCTGCGTCGATTGTTCCATGTGGTGCATGACGGTCTGCATGTCCTTGTCGCCGCGGCCGGACAGGTTGATCACCATCAGGTGATCCTTCGGCAGCTTCGGCGCGCGCTTGAAGGCTTCGGCCAGGGCGTGGGAGCTTTCCAGGGCCGGGATGATCCCTTCCAGACGGCAGCACTGGTGGAAGGCGGCCAGGGCTTCGTCGTCGGTCACCGAGGTGTACTGGACACGGCCGATGTCATGCAGCCAGGCGTGTTCGGGGCCGATGCCCGGGTAGTCGAGGCCGGCGGAGATCGAGTGGGCGTCGATGATCTGGCCGTCGTCGTCCTGCAGCAGGAAGGTGCGGTTGCCGTGCAGCACGCCCGGTACGCCGCCGTTGAGGCTGGCCGCGTGCTTGCCGGTCTCGATGCCGTAGCCGGCGGCTTCGACGCCGACGATCTCGACGCTCTTGTCATCCAGGAACGGGTGGAACAGGCCCATGGCGTTGGAGCCGCCGCCGATGCACGCCACCAGGCTGTCCGGCAGGCGGCCTTCCTGGGCTTGCAGCTGTTCGCGGGTTTCCTTGCCGATGACGGCCTGGAAGTCGCGCACCATCGCCGGGTACGGGTGCGGGCCGGCCACGGTGCCGATCAGGTAGAAGGTGTTGTCGACGTTGGTCACCCAGTCGCGCAGCGCTTCGTTCATCGCGTCCTTCAGGGTGCCTGTGCCGGCGACCACCGGAATCACCTCGGCGCCCAACAGCTTCATGCGGAACACGTTGGCCTGCTGGCGCTCGATGTCGGTGGTGCCCATGTAGATCACGCAGTCCAGGCCGAAACGCGCGGCCACGGTGGCGGTGGCCACGCCGTGCATGCCGGCGCCGGTCTCGGCGATGATGCGTTTCTTGCCCATGCGCCGCGCCAGCAGGATCTGGCCGATGCAGTTGTTGATCTTGTGCGCGCCGGTGTGGTTCAGCTCTTCGCGCTTGAGGTAGATCTTGGCGCCGCCGCAGAACTCGGTCAGGCGTTCGGCGAAGTACAGCGGGCTCGGACGTCCGACGTAGTCGCGCTGGAAGTAGGCCAGTTCCTCTTTGAATGCCGGATCTTCCTTCGCCGCTTCATATTCACGGGCCAGGTCGAGGATCAGCGGCATCAGGGTCTCGGCCACGTAACGGCCGCCGAACGCGCCGAACAGGCCGTTGTCGTCCGGGCCGCTGCGCAGGTTGGAGGTGTTCGAAGTCTGGGTCATGGATGACTCCCGGTGAATTCGCATAGGGGACAATGGCGTTCACTCTACCCCTGACGATCCGGGCTGAAAACCGATAAGATCGCCGCAACCTGTCAGGAAAACTCACAGATAAAATGAGCCACGACCTCCCCCCTCTGAACGCCCTGCGCGCCTTCGAGGCCACTGCCCGGCTGAACAGCGTCAGCCAGGCCGCCGAGCAGCTGCACGTCACCCACGGTGCCGTCAGCCGCCAGCTCAAGGTGCTGGAAGAGCACTTGGGCGTGAGCCTGTTCGTCAAGGACGGGCGCGGCCTGAAACTCACAGATGCCGGCATCCGGCTGCGGGACGCCAGCAGCGAAGCCTTCGAGCGGCTGCGCAGCGTGTGCGCCGAGCTCACCCAAAGCACCGCCGACGCACCGTTCGTGCTCGGCTGCTCCGGCAGCCTGCTGGCGCGCTGGTTCATTCCGCGGCTGGGACGGCTGAACGCGGACTTGCCGGACCTGCGGCTGCACCTGTCGGCCGGCGAAGGCGACCTCGATCCTAGGCGGCCCGGCCTCGACGCCCTGCTGCTGTTCGCCGAGCCGCCGTGGCCGGCGGACATGCAAGTCTACGAGCTGGCCAGCGAGCGCATCGGCCCGGTCATGAGCCCGCTGTTCAGCGGCGCCGCGAAGCTTCAAGGCGCACCCGCCGGCGCCTTGCTGAGTGAGCCGTTGCTGCACACCACCTCACGTCCGCAAGCCTGGCCGGCCTGGGCACGGCAAAGCGGCCTCGACGCCAAGGCGCTGAAGATGGGGCAGGGTTTCGAGCATCTGTATTACTTGCTGGAGGCGGCGGTCGCCGGCCTGGGCGTGGCCATCGCCCCGGAGCCGCTGGTGGCGGAAGACTTGAGGGCCGGGCGCCTGGTCGCGCCGTGGGGATTTTGCGAAACCCCGGCGCGACTGGCGCTGTGGCTGCCCAAGCGCGCCGCCGACGGGCGCGCCCGGCAATTGGCGCAATGGCTAAGAAACGAGCTGCGCCAGCCCGATCACTCGCCGCGCCTGAACAGCAGGTAAGCGGCCAGCAGGCCCAACGCACCGACCGCCACGCCGGCGATCGTCCAGGGATGTTCCTGCGCGTAGTCGCGGGTGGCGATCCCGGTCTCGCGGGTCTTGGTCTTGACCTCTTCGTAGGCGTCGCTGAGCAGGCTGCGCGAATGCCTCAACGCACTCTCGGCATTGCCCTTGAGCGCCTTGAGGGTCTTGCGCGACTCGTCCGAAGCGTCGTCCTTCAGGCTCTCCAGCGACTTGAGCAGACTCTCGATCTCGGCTTCCATGCTTTGCAGCGAAGCTTTGCGTAACGAGGTGTTGGCCATGGTGATTCTCCTGCATGGGGTGAGAAACGGCGTGTGATGGTTGGGACTTCGCCCGTCCCGGAAAGTGCAGAAAATCTGAATCCCCTCCCCGCCGGGATGCCGGAACCGACACGGCAAATCGCTGCTAGGCTCAATGGCACACTTCAAGGAGAGCGCCATGAGCGACCATCACACCTATAAGAAGATCGAGCTGGTCGGTTCGTCCACCAGCAGCATCGAAGACGCCATCAACAACGCGTTGGCCGAAGCCAGCAAGAGCGTCAAGTACATGGAATGGTTCGAAGTGACCGAGACCCGCGGCCACATCAGGGACGGCAAGGCCGCCCATTTTCAGGTGACCCTCAAGGTCGGGTTCCGGATTGCCAGCAGCTGAGTTTGGTCTACGCTTCTGAACTTGCGCGCTGGCCGAGTGCCATAGGAATGGCAAAGCGCTACAGGGCGAGCGCACCGGGCAACGGCCCGGTGCCGTCTCTTTCGATCCGACCAGGGAGTGCAACCGATGAAGAAGTTCATGTTGGCGGTAGGTTTGTTGAGCCTTGCGGGTGGCGCATTCGCTGCCGGCAAGCCGTGTGAGGAACTGAAGGCCGAAATCGCGGCCAAGCTGGATGCCAAGGGCGTTTCCGGCTATTCGCTGGAAATCGTGGACAAGGGGGCGGCTGCGGGCGGCAAGGTCGTCGGCAAGTGCGAGGCCGGCGCCAAGGAAATCGTCTACAAGCGAGGCTGACCTAAACAAAGACTGTGGCGAGGGAGCTTGCTCCCTCGCCACATTTATCGTCAGCCCTTCATCACCTGCGCCAGCAGCTCATAGGAATGCAGGCGGTCGGCGTGCTCGTACAGATCGCAGGTGAAGATCAGCTCATCGGCCTGGGTCTGCTCGATCAGCACCTCCAGCTTCGCGCGGATCTTCTGCGGGCTGCCGACCATCGCCAGGCCGAGGAAGTCCCCCACCGCCTCGCGCTCGTGGGGCAGCCACAGGCCGTCCATGGTCTTCACCGGCGGACGCTGCACCAGGCTTTGCCCGCGCATCAGCGCCAGGATCCTTTGGTACACCGAGGTAGCCAGGTAATCGGCCTGCTCGTCGGTGTCGGCCGCCACCAGCGGCACGCCGAGCATCACGTACGGTTTGTCGAGCACCGCCGACGGCTGGAAGTGGTTGCGGTAGACGCGGATCGCCTCGTGCATGTAGCGCGGGGCGAAATGCGAAGCGAAGGCATACGGCAGGCCCCGCTGGCCTGCCAGTTGCGCACTGAACAGGCTGGAGCCCAGCAGCCACACCGGCACCTGGGTGCCGGTGCCCGGCATCGCGATCACCCGTTGGTCCGGGGTGCGCGGGCCGAGGTAGCGCACCAGTTCGGCGACGTCGTCGGGAAAATCGTCGGCGCTGCCTGAGCGTTCACGGCGCAAGGCCCGGGCAGTCATCTGGTCGGAGCCGGGCGCACGACCCAGGCCCAGGTCGATCCGGCCCGGATACAGGCTCTCCAGGGTGCCGAACTGCTCGGCGATCACCAGCGGCGCATGGTTGGGCAGCATCACCCCGCCGGATCCGACGCGGATGCTCGACGTGCCGCCCGCCAGGTAGGCCAGCAGCACCGAAGTGGCGGAACTGGCGATGCCGTCCATGTTGTGGTGCTCGGCGACCCAGAACCGGGTGTAGCCGAACCTCTCCACGTGCCGGGCCAGATCCAGCGAATTGCGCAGCGACTGGCCGGGGCTGCCGTTCTCGCGCACCGGCACCAGATCGAGGGTGGAAAACTTTACGTCGGACAGTTGCTTCATAAAGTGCTTCTCCGGGTGAGGGCGCAGGTTCATCCATGCGAACGCCGACCTGCCCCGTTCATAGGCGTGTCCTGTGCAATGAGGGCATATACCCGAGTTTCAATAGCCGACCGGAAAATTCCTACTAAAAAAGTCAACGATTCTCATGAGGCAGAGGTTTGAGCCGGGTCAGAACCTGCCCGGCCGAACGGTGGTCGAATGATTGACCGCAGCCTTCGCGCATCTTCGTGCGCGCTGCGTCGAAGGAGCTTCAACCATGAAACGTTTTGCTGTGGCGGTGTTCGGTCTGACCCTGGCCAGTGCGGTGCTGGCGGCCCCGAAACCCTGCGAGGAACTCAAGGCCGAGATCGAAGCCAAGATCCAGGCCCAGGGCGTGACCTCCTACACCCTGGAGATTGTCACCAACGACGAAGTCCACGATCAGAACATGGTCGTCGGCTCGTGCGAAAACGGCACGAAGAAGATCATCTACCAGAAGAACGACCGCTGATCCGGGCTAGATGATGCAGTTGACCTCGCGGTCCTCGGCGACGATTTCCCGCTTGGCGTTGTACAGCCGGGCGCTCGGGGTGAAGGCCAGGGAGCGGCCTTCGAGCAGGTAGCGCTGGCCCGCCTCGAAATGGTCGTAGCGGAGGGTCAGGTAGCACAGGCGCTCGACGGGCCCGGTCATCAGGCTGCCGCCGCCGCCGAACACTTCAAAGTCGAAGCGCACCCGCAGTTCGTGGCTGCCGGGCGTGACCTGAAAGAAGCGCCCGTCGGTCAGGCGCCGGTTGTCGAGCCGCTCGGCCATCAGCAGTTTGCCGCCGGGGGTGGGCGTCGAGAAGTCGACCCAGGCCATCGCGGGATCGACCGGCGGCATCGGCGTCTGGCAACCGGCGATCACACCGGCCGCCAGCAACAGCATCATCTTGCGCATTGATGAATGTCCGTGGATTCGGGCATCCAGCATAACGCCGATCAGGTGCGCTGACAGCCCGCCGGCTTGGCCTGCCCCACCACCTTGCGCTGCTGATCGTACAGTTTGGCCCACGGCCGGAACCCGATGTTGCCGGCCTGCAACTGATAGCGCTGGCCGGCGTTGAAGTCATTGAAGGTCAGGCTCAACCGGCAATCGCGCCACAACGGCTCGGCATCCGGGCCGATGTTGGTCGCCTCCACCGGGAATTGGTAACGCACCTTCAGCTCATGGCTGCCGGGCTGCACTTCGAAGTATCGCTTGTCGACCGCCGCCCTCGCGTCGACCTCCAGTGCCTGCAGCGCCGTGTCCTGCTGGCGCGACTCCAGGTCGATCCAGGCTTGCGAAGGGTCAGGGGTAGGCATTCCGAATCCGGCACAGCCGGTCAGCGTCAACAGGCCGGCGGTCAGCATCAACTTGCGCATGGCGAAGCTCCTATGGGCGGGATAGTCTTGCGGGCAGACTGTCCGGGGGTTTCTTATTTTGTTCAGGCCGCTACCCAGCCATGGGTTACTTGATCGCGTTTTGCGGATTTTGTTTCCGGGTGTTTTGCTTTTGCTGCTCAACGGTTGCACAAGCCTCAGTTACTACAGCCAATTGGCCGGCGGTCAGCTGCAACTGCTGCGGGCCCGGGAGCCGGTCGCCGAGGTGATCGCCGACCCCGCCCGTGACCCCAAGCTGCGGGCGCACCTGGCCGAGTCGCAGAAGGCCCGGGACTTCGCCAGCCGCCACCTGCACCTGCCGGACAACCAGAGCTACCGGCTCTACGCCGACATCGGCCGGCCGTTCGTGGTGTGGAACGTGTTCGCCACCCCGGAATTCTCCCTGAGCCCGCAGAACCACTGCTTCCCCATCGCCGGCTGCGTGGCCTACCGCGGCTACTACAGCCAGGGCGCGGCTCGGGGCGAAGCGGCGATCCAGCGCCTCAAGGGCATGGACGTGTCGATCGGCGGCGTCGAGGCCTACTCGACCCTGGGCTGGTTCGACGACCCGATCCTCAACTCGATGACGGGTTGGGGCGACGAGCGCCTGGCCACGCTGATCTTTCACGAACTGGCCCACCAGCGCTTCTATGTGCAGGACGACACCGAATTCAACGAGTCCTTCGCCACCTTCGTCGAACAGGAAGGCACGCGGCAGTGGCGGGCGTTCCGGGGGCTGGCGCCGGACAACGGCTCGCGCCTGCAGCAGCGCGACCAGTTCATCGGCCTGATCCTCGACACCCGGGCCCGTCTGGAAGCGCTCTACGCACAACCGCTGGCGGCCGAGGTCATGCGCGAGCGCAAGGCCGAGGCGTTCGAACGGTTTCGTCGTGACTATCGGGCCCTGCGTGACCGGCAGTGGTCCGGGGACAAGCGCTACGACGCGTGGGTGAACGCGCCGCTGAACAATGCGCGGCTGTTGCCGTTCGGGCTGTACGACCAGTGGGTGCCGGCGTTTGCGGCGCTGTTCAGGCAGGTGGGCGGGGATTGGCTGAGGTTTTACGCCGAGGTCGAGAAGTTGGGCAAATTGGGCGCAACTGAGCGCAAGTCGGCGCTCAAGGCCTTGGCCAACCCTGAACCCTCCGCCGGCTGAACCGGCCTCATCGCCGGCAGGCCGGCTCCCACAGAAACGCCTCGAAACGTGTGGGAGCCCGCCTGCTGGCGATGGCTGACCGATCAGCGGCGCAGGAACGCCTGATGCAGCTCGGCCAGCGTCTCGAAGTGATAGGCCGGTGCCTCGGCGCTCAGTTCCTCGCGGCTGCCGAACCCATAGCCCACCGCCGCCGCGTCCAGCCCGTTGCGGCGCGCGCCGATCAGGTCGTGCTTGCGGTCGCCGATCATCAGCGTGTCGGCCGGGTCCAGTCCTTGCTCGGCGATCAAGTGGGCAATCAGCTCGACCTTGTCGGTGCGGGTGCCGTCCAGTTCGCTGCCGTAGATCACCTTGAAGTGCCGGGCAAAGTCGAAGTGCCGGGCGATCTCCCGGGCGAACACCCACGGTTTGGAGGTCGCGATGTACAGCTGCCGGCCCTGCCCGCCGAGGGTTTCCAGCAACGGCATGACACCGTCGAACACCCGGTTCTCGTAGAGGCCGGTGACCTTGAAGCGCTCACGGTAGAAATTCACCGCCTCCCACGCCTTGGCCTCGTCGAATCCGTAGAACTGCATGAACGCCTGCAGCAGCGGCGGGCCGATGAAGTGTTCCAGCTTGCTCAGGTCCGGCTCGTCGATGCCGAGCTTGGCCAAGGCGAACTGGATGGAGCGGGTGATGCCCTCGCGCGGGTCGGTCAGGGTGCCGTCGAGGTCGAACAGTACGGTCTGGTAGTGCATGAAAATTCCTGGGCTTGTGCGGGAGGGTTCAGATCTGGTCGTAGCCTTCGGCCAGGTGCAGATCCTTGAGCTTCACGTAGTTCGCCGCGCTGTAGGTGAAGAAGGCGCGTTCCTTGTCCGTCAGCGGCCGGGCCTGCTTCACCGGGCTGCCCACGTACAGGAAACCGCTTTCCAGGCGCTTGCCCGGCGGCACCAGGCTGCCGGCGCCGACGATCACGTCGTCCTCGACCACCGCACCGTCCATGACGATGCTGCCCATGCCGATCAGCACGCGGCTGCCCACCGTGCAGCCGTGCAGCATGACTTTGTGGGCAACGGTCACGTCGTCGCCGATCAGGCACGGGAAACCGTCCGGGTTGAAGGGGCCGGCGTGGGTGATGTGCAGCACGCAGCCGTCCTGGACGCTGGTGCGCGCACCGATGCGGATGCGGTGCATGTCGCCGCGGATCACGGTCAGCGGCCACACGGAGCTGTCTTCGCCGATTTCGACGTCGCCGATCACCACCGCGGAGCCGTCGACAAAGGCGCCTTTGCCCAGGCGCGGGGTGTGGTTCTGGTACTTGCGAAGGGACACGATAAGTTCTCTCTCTGTCGCCGATAGCTGCGGTCGCTGCCGATTGTAATTAAGATGGGCCCACGTTTCTAAATGCATGTTTCCTTCTGCCAAGGTGCCAACCGTGAGCGTGAACAACCCACTTCTGCAGCCCTACGACCTGCCGCCGTTCTCCGCGATCCGTGCCGAACACGTGCAGCCCGCCATCGAAACCATCCTGGCCGACAACCGCGCCGCCATCGCCGAGATCCTCAAGCGCCAGGGCACGAACCCGACCTGGGCCGGCCTGGTGCTGGCGATGGACGAACTCAACGACCGCCTCGGCGCCGCCTGGAGCCCGGTCAGCCACCTCAACGCCGTGTGCAACAGCGCCGAACTGCGCGAAGCCTACGAGGCCTGCCTGCCGGCCCTGAGCGCCTACTCCACCGAGATGGGCCAGAACCGCGAGCTGTTCCAGGCATACGAAGCGCTGGCCAACAGCCCGGAAGCCGCCGGCTTCGACGTGGGCCAGAAAACCATCCTTGAGCACGCCTTGCGCGATTTCCGCCTGTCGGGCATCGACCTGCCGGAAGCGGAGCAAAAGCGCTACGCCGAAGTGCAGAGCAAACTGTCGGAGCTGGGCAGCCGCTTCTCCAACCAGTTGCTCGACGCCACCCAGGCCTGGACCAAGCACCTCACCGACGAGGCCGCCCTCGCCGGCCTGACCGACTCGGCCAAGGCGCAGATGGCCGCCGCCGCGCAGGCCAAGGGCCTGGACGGCTGGCTGATCACCCTGGAGTTCCCCAGCTACTACGCGGTGATGACCTACGCCCAGGACCGTGCGCTGCGCGAGGAAGTCTACGCCGCCTACTGCACCCGCGCCTCGGACCAAGGCCCGAACGCCGGCCAGAACGACAACGGTCCTGTGATGGACGAGATCCTCGGCCTGCGCCAGGAACTGGCCAGGCTGCTGGGCTTCGCCAGCTTCTCCGAGCTGAGCCTGGCCACCAAGATGGCCGAGTCCAGCGACCAGGTGCTGAGCTTCCTGCGCGACCTGGCCAAACGCAGCAAGCCGTTCGCCGCCCAGGACCTGCAGCAGCTCAAGGCCTACGCCGCCGAGCAGGGCTGCGCGGACCTGCAGAGCTGGGACAGCGGCTTCTACGGCGAAAAGCTGCGTGAACAACGCTACAGCGTGGCCCAGGAAACCCTGCGCGCCTACTTCCCGATCGACAAGGTGCTCGGCGGCCTGTTCGCCATCGTCCAGCGCCTGTACGGCATCGAGATCGCCGAGCTCAAAGGCTTCGACGCCTGGCACCCGGACGTGCGCCTGTTCGAGATCAAGGAAAACGGCCAGCACGTGGGCCGCTTCTTCTTCGACCTGTACGCCCGCGCCAACAAGCGCGGCGGCGCCTGGATGGACGGCGCCCGCGACCGTCGCCGCACCGCCGAAGGCGTGCTGCAGAGCCCGGTGGCCAACCTGGTGTGCAACTTCACCCCGGCCGACAGCGGCAAGCCTGCGCTGCTGACCCACGATGAAGTCACCACCCTGTTCCACGAATTCGGCCATGGCCTGCACCACCTGCTGACCCGCGTCGACCATGCCGGCGTGTCCGGCATCAACGGCGTGGCCTGGGACGCGGTCGAGCTGCCGAGCCAATTCATGGAGAACTGGTGCTGGGAGCCGGAAGGCCTGGCGCTGATCTCCGGCCACTACGAAACCGGCGAACCGCTGCCCCAGGACCTGCTGGAGAAAATGCTCGCGGCGAAGAACTTCCAGTCCGGCCTGATGATGGTGCGTCAGCTGGAGTTCTCGCTGTTCGATTTCGAGCTGCACGCCACCCACGGCGACGGCCGCAGCGTGCTGCAGGTGCTCGAAGGCGTGCGCGACGAGGTCTCGGTGATGCGTCCGCCGGCCTACAACCGCTTCCCCAACAGCTTCGCCCACATCTTCGCCGGCGGCTACGCGGCCGGTTACTACAGCTACAAGTGGGCGGAAGTGCTGTCGGCGGATGCGTTCTCCAGGTTCGAAGAGGACGGCGTGCTCAACGCCGACACCGGCCGCGCGTTCCGCGAAGCGATCCTGGCCCGCGGCGGCTCGCAGGAGCCGATGGTGCTGTTCGTCGACTTCCGTGGCCGCGAGCCTTCGATTGACGCACTCTTGCGTCACAGCGGCCTGAGCGAGGACGCGGCAGCATGAGCGAGGCACCTGTGAAGACGAAGAAACGCTTTATCGCCGGGGCGGTCTGCCCGGCGTGCAGCGAGCCGGACAAGCTGATGATGTGGAGCGAGGACGACATTCCCCATCGCGAATGCGTGGCCTGCGGTTACGCGGACACGCTCAACGAGCAAGGCCTGTCGGTTCCGAAGGAGCTGGGCACGCGGGTCAACACCGTCGCGCTCAAGCCTGCGCCCGACAAGACCGTGCAGGCGGTGCAGTTCTTTCCGAACCCGAAGCTGAAGAAAAAGCCCGACTGACCGCACTGAGTCACGACCGCCCTCCGCCGCCGTCCGGCGGTGGAGGGCACTATCCCTGCACCACCCCCTCCCCGCGTCTGCTTCTTAGGCTGGCACTTCAAGCCCGACCTGAAGGAAGACGTCATGCCCAACCCGTTGCTGCAACAGTGGACGCTGCCCCCCTGGAACGAAGTGCGCGCAGAGCATCTGCTGCCGGCCATCCAATCCATCATCGCCGATAACCGGCGCATCATCGCCGAGGTGATTGCCGGCCAGGCCGCGCACCCGAACTGGGACGATCTGGTGATTGCCGTCGATCAGGCCGATGCGCGGCTGGAAGAGGCCGAAAACGTCATCGACACCCTTTCGACGATCCATTCCGGCAACCTCGACTGGGACAGGGAAAGCGCGCTCTGCGAGGCCGCGATCGGGCAGTACCTGCTCGACAGGCGAAGCGACCAGGCGCTGTTCCGATGCTTCGTCCGGCTTGCATCAAGTTCGGTCGCCGGCAGTTTCAGTCCGTCGCGCAAGGCCTCGCTCGCCAAGATCCTGCGCCGATACCGCTTGTCGGGGATCGAACTGCCCACCGCACAACGCCAGCGGCTCGGGCAGTTGAACGGCGAAATCCAGCGCCTGGAAAAAACGTTCAGCGACAACCTGGAACTCGCCGGCGCAGCCTGGAGCAAACGCATCGACGACGATGCGCTGCTGGCCGGCCTGCCCAGGTCGATGACAGAGCGCCTGGCGAGCGACGCCAGGGACGCAGGACACGGAGGCTGGCTGCTCAAGCTTGACCTCAACAGCTTCGAGCACATCATGAGGCATGCGCAAAACCGCAGCCTGCGCGCCGAATACTTTCAGGCCTACTGCACTCGCGCATCCGATCAGGGCCCGCAGGCCCACCGGTTCGACAACGGCCCGGCGCTGCAGGCGCTGCTCGCCTTGCGCCATGAAAAGGCCCGCTTGCTGGGCTACGACAACTTCGCGCAACTGCGCCTTGAGACACATGCCGCGACCGGCATCGCGCAGGTCCGTGACTTTCTGCGCAGCCAACTGACCGGCATTCATCCTTCAATGGAAAAGGACATGCAGTCGCTCAAGGCGCTCGCCCTTGAATTGGGCATCGCCGAGGTCGAAGCCTGGGATCATGAGTTCCTTTGCGAGCGGCGGCGCCGACAACAAGCGCCCGAGCTGGCGGACCTGAAGGATTTCCTGGCGCTGGAGGAAACGCTGCACCGATTGCTTCGGTTCAGCGAGCACATGTTCTCGATCGGCATCCGCGAGAAAACCGACGTCCCCAACTGGCACGCCCAGGTCCGTCTGTTCGAGATCAGCGAGCACGGGCAAGTGCTCGGATACCTCTACATGGACTTTTTCCATCGCGACGGCGCGCCCGACTATGCCTGGACGCAGACCCTGCGCAACCGCAGCGTCAATGCCGAGGGCCGCACGGCGTTGCCGGTCGCCGTGCTCCGCTGCAACTTCACGCCGGTGGGCGAAGGGGTGCCCTGCCTGCTTTCGCATCAGGACCTGCGGGTGCTGTTCCATGAGTTCGGGCATGGCCTGCAACAGGTTCTCACGCGCGCCGTCCATCACAACCAGTCCGGGATATCGCAGCTTCCCCGCGATACCGCCGAGTTCGCCGGGCAATTGTTCGAGCACTGGTGCCGGTCGCCGGCCTTCATGGCGTGGCTGGCCGTCCACCACCAGACTGGCGAGCGCCTGACCGAAGCACGGCTCGCAACCACGCTCGCGGCGCTGGAGGCCTACACCAGCCGCTCCCAAGCCATACAGCTGATGGGTGCGCTGCTTGACCTCGAACTGCACCGGGGCCAAGGCGACGGCCGCCGGGTCGACCAGGTCTTCGAGGCTGTGCTGGACGAGATCCCGGCGTTGAAGTTGCCGGCCTATTGCCGGTTCGCCAACGGATTCGACTACCTGGTGACCGGCTATGAAGCCGCCGTCTACGCCTATGACTGGTCACGCGTACTGGCGAATGACGCCTTCAAGCGCTTTGAAACTGAAGGCGTGTTCAATCCGCGCACCGGACTCGCCCTGCGCCAGGCGTTCTTCACCTGGGGCGACGGGCAATCCCTGGGTGATGCCATGGAGAGGTTTCTCGATCACAAGAGCGATGAAGACCGGTGAACGCGACGCTCATTCGATGTGGGCGGACTTGAACCAGCTCTTCATCGAGCAAGTGGCGAAGGGGCTGGTACTGCAATCGCCATTGGCCAACGCTGTGCGCAACTTGTCGACATCAGCCTGCATCACGTAACGAACGCCGTCCTTGAAGTGGCCGCTTTCGCCGAATCCGCCCTGGGTCATTTCATTGAGGGCGTCTTCCTTGCTCCAGCCCTGCACGACGATCCGGTACATCGCCGCCATCAGGCCGGTACGGTCGGATCCGTGCTTGCAGTGCATCAGCACCGAGCCGTTGGCCTCGGCGGCCTGGATCGCGCGCAGGGTCTTGAGCACATCGCTGTCATCCACGTGATTGGTGCGGTAGGGCAACTGCACGAGACTCACGCCAGGCGTCTTCAGCCAGCCCGAGTCGGACTCCGGCAAGAAGTTGATGACCGTGGCCACCTTCAGGTTCTTCAGCAGCGGCACGGCACCGCCGTCGGGCAATGCGCTGCGGTAGAGGGTCGGCGACATCTGGAACAGGTTGTATTGCACCTCCACCGGCTGCGCCCATTCGGCAGGACGGGACGCCGGGGCCTCGGCGGCCTGGACCGGCACCCAGTGCAACACGACGGCAAGCGAAAGACACACGGCGGGGAGGAAACGCAATCGGGACATGCTCGGTGGACCGTAGGGATTCATGATTGAAGGGCCTCGCAGCATCAGGGTTGAGCAGTCAAATCCCTGTGAGGCGCTTGTCAAAGAATCGTGAACCGGCCGGTGCCCTTCGTCGCAATCACGGTTTTTTTCAGATGAATCGATTCATCTCGATGCTTAGCCTGCTACCATTTGTCACATGATGTTGCAGACGCGTTCCCCTTCTCCTGGCCGTTCCGGCCACGTCGCAGCCAAACAACCTTAAGCCGCCCGCAGAGACGGCTGACAACCATCAATGCCTGATGAGGTGCACCCCCATGTCTGATGAAAGTCGAGACAACCCGCGGCGTGAGTTCTTGCGCAAGTCCCTGACCCTGATCCCCGTCGTCACCCTGGCCGGCAGCGGCCTGGGCAGCAGCGTGCTGCAGGCCGCCCCCGAACCCGCACCTGCTGCGCCCGCCGCAAAACCGGTTGCGGCCAAGGCGGGCGAGTATCAGCCGAGCTATTTCACCGCCGAAGAGTGGGCGTTCATCAACGCCGCCGTCGCGCAGTTGATCCCCAACGACGCCCAGGGCCCCGGCGCCCTCGAAGCCGGCGTGCCGGAATACATCGACCGTCAGATGAACACGCCTTACGCCGCCGGTGCGCTGTGGTACATGCAGGGCCCGTTCAACGCCGACGCCGCGCCGGAAATGGGCTGGCAGAGCAAACTGGTGCCCAAAGAGATCTACCGCCTGGGCATCGCCGCCGCGGATCAGTGGGCAAAAGGCCTCAACGGCAAAACATTTGCCGAGCAAGACAGCGCTACCCGAGACGAATTGCTCAAGCAGCTCGAAGCCGGAAAACCGCAGTTCGACGCCGTTCCGGCGAAGGTTTTCTTCAGCCTGCTCTTGCAGAACACCAAGGAAGGGTTCTTCTGCGACCCGATCCACGGCGGCAATAAAGGCATGGTCGGCTGGACCATGATCGGCTTCCCCGGCGCCCGCGCCGACTTCATGGACTGGGTGGAACGCAACGAGGCGTATCCCTTCCCGGCAGTTTCGATCCGCGGCGAGAGGGCGTGAGCATGGCAACGGTAATGAAAAAAGTGGATGCGGTGATCGTCGGTTTCGGCTGGACCGGCGCGATCATGGCCAAAGAGCTGACCGAGGCCGGCCTCAACGTGCTGGCGCTGGAGCGCGGGCCGATGCAGGACACCTACCCGGACGGCAACTATCCGCAGGTGATCGACGAACTCACCTACAGCGTTCGGAAAAAACTCTTCCAGGACGTTTCCAAGGAAACCGTCACCATCCGCCACAGCGTCAACGACATCGCCCTGCCGAACCGCCAGTTGGGCGCGTTCCTGCCGGGCAACGGCGTGGGCGGCGCGGGCCTGCACTGGTCGGGCGTGCACTTTCGCGTCGATCCGATCGAGCTGCGCATGCGCAGCCACTACGAAGAGCGCTACGGCAAACACTTCATCCCCAAGGACATGACCATCCAGGACTTCGGCGTCAGCTATGAAGAGCTGGAGCCGTTCTTCGACTTCGCCGAAAAGGTCTTCGGCACCTCCGGCCAGGCCTGGACGGTGAAGGGGCAACTGGTGGGCCAGGGCAAGGGCGGCAACCCTTACGCGCCGGACCGTTCGAACCCGTTCCCGCTGGAGTCGCAGAAGAACACCGTTTCCGCGCAGCTGTTCGGCAAGGCGGCTGCAGAAGTGGGCTACAAGCCCTACAACCTGCCTTCCGCCAATACCTCGGGACCGTACACCAATCCCTACGGCGCGCAGATGGGCCCGTGCAACTTCTGCGGATTCTGCAGCGGCTACGTCTGCTACATGTACTCCAAGGCCTCGCCGAACGTGAACATCCTGCCGGCGCTCAAGCCTTTGCCGAACTTCGAGCTGCGCCCCAACGCCCACGTGCTGCGGGTCAACCTCGACAGCAGCAAGACCAAGGCCACCGGCGTCACCTACGTCGACGGCCAGGGCCGGGAGATCGAGCAGCCGGCGGATCTGGTGATCCTCGGTGCGTTCCAGCTGCACAACGTGCGGCTGATGCTGCTGTCCGGCATCGGCAAGCCGTATGACCCGGTCAGCGGCGAAGGCGTGGTCGGGCGCAACTTCGCCTACCAGAACATGGCCACGATCAAGGCGTTCTTCGACAAGGACACCCACACCAACAACTTCATCGGCGCCGGCGGCAACGGGGTGGCGGTGGACGACTTCAACGCCGACAACTTCGACCACGGCCCCCACGGCTTCGTCGGCGGCTCGCCGATGTGGGTCAACCAGGCCGGCAGCCGGCCGATCGCCGGCACCTCCAACCCGCCGGGCACCCCCGCCTGGGGCAGCGCCTGGAAACGCGCCACCGCCGACTACTACACCCATCAGGTGTCGATGGACGCCCACGGCGCGCATCAGTCCTACCGGGGCAACTACCTCGACCTGGATCCGGTGTACCGCGATGCCTACGGCCTGCCGCTGCTGCGGATGACCTTCGACTGGCAGGAAAACGACATCAAGATGAACCGCTTCATGGTCGAGAAGATGGGCAAGATCGCCGAGGCCATGGGCCCCAAGGCCATCAACGTGATCAGCAAGAAGGTCGGCGACCACTTCAACACCGCCTCCTACCAGACCACCCACCTCAACGGCGGCGCGATCATGGGCACCGATCCGAAGACCAGCGCGCTGAACCGCTACCTGCAGAGCTGGGACGTGCACAACGTGTTCGTCCCCGGCGCCTCGGCGTTCCCGCAAGGCCTGGGCTACAACCCGACCGGGCTGGTCGCCGCCCTGACCTACTGGTCGGCGAAGGCGATCCGCGAGCAGTACCTGAAAAACCCCGGCCCGCTGGTCCAGGCTTAAGGAGCGATGACCATGAAGACTTTCGTTATCGCGACCCTGGCGTTGCTCGGCAGCGCCTCCCTTTACGGCGCCGACGCCGATCCATCCTTGATCAGGCAAGGTGAGTACCTGGCCCGCGCAGGCGACTGCGTGGCCTGCCACACCGCCAAGGACGGCAAACCGTTCGCCGGCGGCCTGCCGATGGAAACCCCGATCGGCACGATCTACTCGACCAACATCACCCCGGACAAGCGCGGCATCGGCGGCTACAGCTTCGAGGACTTCGACCGGGCCGTGCGCCATGGCGTGGCCAGCAACGGCAGCACGCTGTACCCGGCGATGCCGTACCCGTCCTACGCCCGCGTCAACGAAGCCGACATGAAGGCGCTTTACGCGTTCTTCATGCACGGCGTCGAGCCGGTGGCCCAGGAGAACAAGGCCAGCGACATCCCCTGGCCGTTGAGCATGCGCTGGCCGCTGACGGGCTGGCGCTGGCTGTTTGCGCCGAAGGTCGAGGACTACAAAGCTACGTCGGACGATGCCGTGGTCAGCCGTGGGGCTTATCTGGTGGAAGGCCTCGGACATTGCGGCGCTTGTCATACGCCACGCGCCCTGACCATGCAGGAAAAATCCTTGAGCGCAGGCGAAGGCAGCAGCTTTCTGTCAGGCAGCGCGCCGTTGGAAGGCTGGATCGCCAAGAACCTGCGCGGCGACCACAAGGACGGCCTCGGCGGCTGGAGCGAAGAGCAGTTGGTGCAGTTCCTGAAGACCGGGCGCAGCGACCGCAGCGCCGTGTTCGGCGGCATGAGCGACGTGGTCACCCACAGCATGCAGTACATGACCGACGCCGACCTGACCGCGATCGCCCGCTACCTGAAATCGCTGTCGGCCAAGGATCCCGCCGACCGCCCTCACCCGTACGACGAAACGGCCGCCAAGGCCCTGTGGAACGGTGACGACAGCCAGCGCGGCGCAGCGGTGTACATCGACAACTGCGCGGCCTGCCACCGCACCGACGGCCACGGCTACACCCGCGTGTTCCCGGCGCTGGCGGGCAATCCCGTGCTGCAATCGGAGGATCCGACCTCGCTGATCCACATCGTGCTCAAGGGCGGCACGCTGCCGGCGACCCACGCGGCGCCGTCGGCCATCACCATGCCGGGGTTCGGCTGGCGGCTGTCGGATCAGGAAGTGGCGGACGTGGTGAGCTTCATCCGCGGCAGTTGGGGCAACAAGGGGGCGCCGGTCAGCGCAGCTGAGGTTAAACAATTGCGTGCCGAACAGATGAAGACGGCATCGACGCAAGAGCCCGCCCACTGACACACCGCAACATAAAAAAGGCCCTGCCCGCAGCAATGCGGGCAGGGCCTTTTTTATATTGAGTGCCACAACTTCTGCGGCCTCTTAAGACTCAAGGATTTTCGATACTTGCATAAGCCTTGGCCAGCGCCAGCAACTTGGCCTTATCGTCCGCGTCGATGTCACCGTCGCCATCGATGTCTTTTTCGTTGCGAACGGTAAACGTCTTGCCGCCGTCGTAAGAAGCGGCGATGAGTGTGCGGGAATCGACCAGGGAGTCCAATGGCACGCCGTTCTCAGCATCCCAGCCGGACTCCTTCAGCGCGAATTGCAGGGACACCAGCACTTCCTTGGGATCGACCGGAGTGGGGCCGAGCTTCTGCAAAAAGATGCCGCGAGGATTGAAGTTAGACAAGATTAATTCCTTTTATTTAAATCATCCGATTTACAACGGAGGCAATCCTAACGCCATAGCAACTAACGAAACTATGCTGAATATATAACCTCACGTTTCTCTCAACTAACGATCCCGATACCGACGCGTTGCGGAGCCTGAATCCGCAGAGGCCGGCCGGCAGAATCGCCGAACGGCACTGGCCGTTTGCAAAGACCAAGGATACTGTATGCACATACAGCAAACAGGACGCCTCCGATGCACACGCCCTTGCCTCCCCGCGGCCGCGGCACCGCCGCCAACCCGCACAACCGCTTCGCGCCGAGCCGTTCGGTGGCCGAGGACGACGGCTGGCATCAGGAAGTGCCGCAGACCCAAGGCACCGAGGTGCGGATCGAGACGGCGAAGACCATCATCACCCGCAACACGTCACCGGACCTGCCCTTCGACCGCTCGGTCAATCCTTACCGCGGCTGCGAGCACGGCTGCATCTATTGCTACGCCCGGCCCAGCCACGCCTACTGGGACCTGTCGCCGGGGCTGGACTTCGAAACCAAACTGATCGCCAAGACCAACGCCGCCCAGGTGCTGGAGGAGCAACTGGGCAAGCACGGCTACCGATGCGCGCCGATCAACCTGGGCTCCAACACCGATCCCTACCAGCCCATCGAACGCGAGCAGCGGATCACCCGCCAGATCCTCGAAGTGCTGCTGCGCCACCGGCATCCGGTGACCATCGTCACCAAGGGCTCGCTGATCCTGCGCGACCTCGACCTGCTCACCGAACTGGCGCAACAGAGGCTGGTGGCGGTGATGATCAGCCTCACCACCCTGGACGACGAGCTCAAGCGCATCCTCGAACCCCGCGCCGCCGCGCCCAAGGCCAGGCTGCGGGCGATCCGGGTGATGCGCGAAGCGGGCATTCCGGTGGGCGTGCTGTGTTCGCCGATGATTCCGATGATCAACGACAGCGAGATCGAAAGCCTGCTCGCCGAGGCCCACGCGGCCGGCGCCCAGAGCGCGGCGTACATGATGCTGCGCCTGCCGCTGGAGGTGGCGCCGCTGTTCGAGGAGTGGCTCCAGGCGCACTACCCGCAGCGGGCGGCCCATGTGCTGAGCCTGATCCGCCAGAGCCGCGGCGGCGAGCTCTACGACAGCCGTTTCGGTGCCCGCATGCGGGGCGAAGGGCCGTTCGCCGATCTGCTGGCCCAACGGTTCGCCAAGGCGCTGAAGCGCCTGGGGCTCGACCGCCGGGAAGGCTTCGGCCTCGATTGCTCGGCCTTTTGTCCGCCGGGTCGCCAGATGTCGCTGATTTAGGGACAATTGGCCTATGGTTGAGTGACGGAACGGCTCGACCGGTTGCGCCGGTCACGTTTTTTGTGACCTGGAACACAGGTTCCAGAGCCTTTGATTCAGTTTGAGTTAAGTTTCGGCGGTTACCTTGTTCATCGAGTGACTGACGGGTCAGGATCGGCCCGGATGTTTGAACAGCCACTGGCTTCACACCGGAATACACGGGAATGACTCCCCGAATCCGCCAAAGAGGATGAATCATGAGTGACAAGGATAAACAGCCGTTGGCTGCGTCGGCGCCGGCCCCTGAGGCGGAAACCGCCGATGCAGCGCTGAAGCACATCGTCGACGGCTTTTTGCATTTTCATCATGAGGTCTTTCCGCAGCAGGAAGAACTCTTCAAGAAACTCGCCACGGCCCAGTCGCCACGGGCGATGTTCATCACCTGCGCCGACTCGCGCATCGTCCCCGAACTGATCACCCAGAGCTCTCCCGGCGACCTGTTCGTGACCCGCAACGTCGGCAACGTCGTACCGCCCTACGGCCAGATGAACGGTGGCGTGTCCACCGCCATCGAATACGCCGTGCTCGCCCTGGGCGTGCAGCACATCATCATCTGCGGCCACTCCGACTGCGGCGCCATGCGTGCGGTGCTCAACCCGGACAGCCTGGAGAAGATGCCGACGGTCAAGGCCTGGCTGCGCCACGCCGAAGTCGCGAAAACCATGGTGCAGGACAACTGCAACTGCGCCAACGAAAAAGAAAGCATGCCGATCCTCACCGAGGAAAACGTCATCGCCCAACTGCAGCACTTGCGTACCCATCCCTCGGTAGCCTCGCGCATGGCGAACGGTCATCTGTTCATCCATGGCTGGGTCTACAACATCGAAACCAGCGAAATCAAAGCGTACGACGCGGACCAGGGCTGCTTCCTGCCGCTGGACGGCAGCCATCCGATCCCGGTCGCGACGCCTAAAGCGCGCTTCTAGATCCTCCTAAAAATCTCCGTGGTTTGACGCCGGCCGCTGTTTCAGCGGCCAGGCCTCGCCACGCCTGAAGAAAAGTCCGGGAGAATCCCCATGCGTGCCGCTCAATTGAAAGCTGTTCTGCCACGGGAGCTGTTGGCTTCGGTGGTTGTGTTCCTGGTTGCCCTGCCGCTGTGCATGGGCATCGCCATCGCGTCCGGCCTGCCGCCGGCCAAGGGCCTGATCACCGGGATCATCGGTGGGCTGGTGGTGGGCTGGCTGGCCGGCTCGCCGCTGCAGGTCAGCGGGCCGGCGGCAGGTCTTGCGGTGCTGGTGTTCGAGCTGGTGCGCCAGCACGGCGTCGAGATGCTCGGGCCGATCCTGCTGCTGGCCGGGTTGCTGCAGCTGGCGGCCGGGCGCCTGAAGCTCGGCTGCTGGTTCCGGGTCACCGCGCCGGCGGTGGTGTACGGCATGCTCGCCGGGATCGGCGTGCTGATCATCCTGTCCCAGGTGCATGTGATGCTCGACGCCGCGCCGAAACCCTCCGGCCTGGACAACCTCACCGCGTTCCCCGGCGCCGTGGCCCAGGCCCTGCCGTCGTTCGGCTGGCAGGCCGGGCTGCTGGGGCTGGGGACCATCGCGGTGATGTGGCTGTGGGAGAAGTTGCGCCCGCATTCGCTGCGCTTCGTGCCCGGCGCGCTGCTCGGCGTCGGCCTGGCCACGGGGGCCAGCCTGCTGCTGGCGCTGCCGGTCAAACGGGTCGAGGTGCCGGACAACCTGGCGCAGGCCATCGACTGGCTCAAGCCGGCGGACCTGCTCAACCTCGCCGACCCTGCCTTGCTGGTCGCGGCGTTCGCCGTGGCCTTCATCGCCAGCGCCGAGACCCTGCTGTCCGCCGCGGCGGTGGACCGCATGCACAGCGGCCCGCGCTCGGACTTCGACCGCGAACTGTCGGCGCAGGGGGTGGGCAACATGCTCTGCGGCCTGGTCGGCGCATTGCCGATGACCGGGGTGATCGTGCGCAGTTCGGCCAACGTCCAGGCCGGCGCCACCACGCGCTTTTCGACGATTTTCCACGGCCTGTGGCTGCTGGCGTTCGTGCTGTTGCTGTCGAGCCTGCTGCAGAGCATTCCGGTGGCGAGCCTGGCCGGCGTGCTGGTCTACACCGGGTTCAAGCTGGTGGACCTGAAGGTGTTCCGCGGCCTGGGCCGTTACGGCCGGATGCCGATGTTCACCTACGCCGCCACGGCGCTGGCGATCATCTTCACGGACTTGTTGACCGGCGTGCTGATCGGCTTCGGCCTGACGTTGCTGAAACTGGCGCTGAAAGCCGCGCGGCTGAAGATCAGCCTGATCGACCTGCCGCAGGAAGGGGAAATGGAGATGCGCCTGACAGGCGCGGCGACGTTCCTCAAGGTGCCGGCGCTGACCCAGGCCCTGGCCAGCGTTCCGCCGGGCACGACGGTGCATGTGCCGCTCAACAACCTGAGCTACATCGACCACGCCTGCCTGGAACTGCTGGAGGAGTGGGGGCGGGCCAACGCCGCCAAGGGTTCGAGGCTGCTGATTGAATCGCGGGGGCTCAAGCGCAGGCTTGAAGGGCGGGTGCGCACCACCGTCGGCATCGGCACGGCGGGCTGAAACAAACCTTGTGGGAGCGGGCTTGCCCGCTCCCACAGTTACGATTTGTGATCCGGGATCAGGCGGCCGGCTGATCCAGCTCCAGGCCCACGCCCAGGCGGCGGCCCATGCACGGCCAGCGTTTCCAGGCGGCGCCGGTGTCCGGGCTGCTGAGTTTCTCGCGGTAGGCCTCCACCGACTCCAGCGCAAAGCTGTCGTCGTCGAGCATGCTGTCCACCGCGTGGTGCACCACTTCGTCGAGTTGGTTGGCGAATGCCTCACCCAGCAGCTGGTGGGCAATCAGATTGGCGACCGTCATGTCCAAGGGGATCAGTGGCTGGCCGAAATGCTTGATGTACAGGTCGTTGACCTCTTCGACAAACCGGTGGGCCAGGTAGGCCTCGTCCAGCAGGCTGTCCAGGCCCACGGGCGGCTGGAGGAAGTACTGCTCGGCGATCTTCAGCACCGGTTTGATCTGTGACTCGATTCCCGCTTCCCTGGCGACTTCATTGGCTGCATCCAGCAGGTCCGGCACTTCATCGATGTAGGCGGCGACGAAGCGCGTCAGGACGGCTTCGGCACCGGTTTCCGGCAACTGGATCGCCGGGTGCAGGTGAGGCAATTGATTTTCCAGCTGACGGGTCAGCCGTCCGGTGTCTTTCTCGTGTTCTCGGGCTATTCGGATCTGCTCGCGCAATGCGGCGGTGTTCATGAAAACTCCAGGGGACAAGGCAATGAAATAGGGAAGACATAACTTAGCTGGCTTACGAAAAATGCTAAGACGCATTTGTCATAATTATTTCATCCTTGATACACCGGGGTTATATCGGTGTGCCACCACTCCTCTGCATCCTTCTCCATTCGTGCCCTGGAACGCAAGTGCCAGCTGTTTCATGCGATTTACGCAGTCGCGTTGCGAGGTTCAAGTCGCTGTCTATACTCGCCAGTGAATGGAGTTAGCTGATGATGCCTGACTGCCCGCGCAGCAAGGCCCGGCGATTCAAGTTCGTAGTCTGATGCAGCCGCTCCCTTGCCGCAGGCGTTGCGCCTACGGGACAACAAGAACGATAAGGGGAACCCGCAATGATGCGACATCCACACGTCTGGATGGGCCTCCTGTTGTGGTCGATTTTCAGCCAGGCGCAAGCGGCCTGGACTGTGAATATGGCGCCTGGAGCGACTGAGATCAGTCACGCTGTGTTCGACCTGCACATGACCATCTTCTGGATCTGCGTGGTGATCGGGATCATCGTCTTCGGCGCGATGTTCTGGTCGATGATCCTGCACCGCCGCTCCACCGGCCAGGTCGCGGCACGCTTTCACGAGAGCACCACCGTCGAGATCCTCTGGACCGTCGTGCCGTTCCTGATCCTGGTGGCGATGGCCGTTCCGGCGACCGCCACCCTGATCAAGATGTACGACACCAGCGAGCCGGACATCGACATCCAGATCACCGGCTACCAGTGGAAGTGGCACTACAAGTACCTGGGCCAGGACGTCGAGTTCTTCAGCAACCTGGCCACCCCCGCCGAACAGATCCACAACAAGCAAGCCAAGGGCGACCACTACCTGCTGGAGGTCGACAAGCCGCTGGTGCTGCCGACCGGCGCCAAGGTGCGCTTCCTCGTCACCTCCGCCGACGTGATCCACTCCTGGTGGGTGCCGGCCTTCGCGGTCAAGCGCGACGCCATCCCCGGGTTCGTCAACGAAGCCTGGACGCGCATCGACAAGCCCGGCCTCTACCGCGGCCAGTGCGCCGAGCTGTGCGGCAAGGACCACGGCTTCATGCCCATCGTGGTCGACGTGAAGGAGAAGGCCGACTACGACAAGTGGCTCGCCGAGCGCAAGGCCGAGGCGGCGCAGCTCAAGGAACTGACCAGCAAGGAATGGACGCTGGACGAGCTCAAGGAACGCGGCGACAAGATCTACCACACCACCTGCGTGGCCTGTCACCAGGCCGAGGGCCAGGGCCTACCGCCGATGTTCCCGGCGCTCAAGGGCTCGAAGATCGCCACAGGCCCCAAAGAGGCGCACCTGAGCCTGGTGTTCCACGGCAAGCCCGGCACCGCCATGGCGGCGTTCGGCAAACAGCTGTCGGAAGTCGATATCGCGGCCGTCGTGACCTACGAACGCAACGCCTGGGGCAACAATAAGGGCGACATGGTCACGCCCAAAGAAGTGCTGGAGCTCAAACAGGCGGAAAGCAAATGAGCCGCGCCGCCGCGTCCTCCCGCCAACGTCCGGGGCTGCGCGCCCCGCACGGCCCTGCCCGTCCGCTTGAAGGAGAAAGGCCATGAGCGCCGTTATCGATGACCACGGTCATGCCGACCACGCCCACGGCCCCGCCAAAGGCCTGATGCGCTGGGTGCTGACCACCAACCACAAGGACATCGGCACGCTGTACCTGTGGTTCGCGTTCTGCATGTTCCTGCTCGGCGGCTCGTTCGCCATGGTGATCCGCGCCGAGCTGTTCCAGCCCGGCCTGCAGATCGTCGAGCCGGCGTTCTTCAACCAGATGACCACCATGCACGGCCTGGTGATGGTGTTCGGCGCGGTGATGCCGGCGTTCGTCGGCCTCGCCAACTGGATGATCCCGCTGATGATCGGCGCGCCGGACATGGCCCTGCCGCGGATGAACAACTTCAGCTTCTGGCTGCTGCCGGCGGCGTTCCTGAGAT